>NZ_CABSQO010000018.1:0-86880 GCF_902479755.1 uncultured Tissierella sp.
TAGAGCAATTCTATGAAGATATTGTACTATTTTTTCATATTTAGTTTACAGAGCCACGAAAATATAAAAATGGATTGTAGGATTGATCTACTAGATATGCTATTGATAATACTATGACTGCTAATAAAAATATATTTTCTACAATCCATGATATCTTATTAAATCTATTATTCACATACTTCCACAACCTCTTAGGTATATCTGTTGACCCTATTATAAGAATTAAAAATAATAATATATTGGTATATAGTAGGTATAAGGATGTATGATTAAAAATATCATTCCTTCCAAATCCAAATAAGATTTTAATATAACTTAGCCCATCCTTTATGGAATCAAAGGCAAATATAACCCATGATATAAGGACTAGAAATAGGGTATAAATCCTTGAAAAACATTGAGGCAACTTCTTCAACAAATCAAAAAGAAATAGCTTTTCTACAATCAATATAATTCCAAAGAATAATCCCCACAGGGCAAAATTCCAACTGGCACCATGCCATATTCCAGTTAAAATCCAAACTATTAATATATTTCTAATATGGTTAATTCTCCCTTTTCTATTTCCTCCTAAAGGAATATATAGATATTCCTTGAACCATGTACCCAAGGATATATGCCATCTTCTCCAGAACTCTGTAATACTTTTAGACATATAAGGATAATTAAAATTCTCTAAGAAATTAAATCCAAAAATCTTCCCAAGACCAATAGCCATATCTGAATATCCGGAGAAGTCAAAGTATATTTGAAAGCTAAAAGCCAATATGCCTAGCCAAGCAGTTAACACTGGAATATTTGACATATTTAGATGGGATATATTGTCCCAAAGAAGCCCTATATTATTGGCCAATAAAACTTTCTTTCCTAGACCTAAAACAAATCTCTTTATACCTTCACTAAATAAATCATAGGATTCTACTCTATTATCTATCTCTTCTGCTACAGTTTGATATCTTACTATAGGCCCTGCTATAAGTTGAGGAAAAAGAGTTACATAGGTACCAAAGGAAATAATATTATTTTGTACTTTTGTATCTCCTCTATAAACATCTATTGTATAGGACATGGTTTGAAAAGTATAAAATGATATCCCTATAGGTAAGGTAAGATTTAATAGAGGAATGCTAGAACCTAATATATTATTTATATTAGATATAAGAAAATCAGAGTATTTGAAAAAACCTAATAATCCTAAATTAACAAATATAGATACTCCTAACCAGAGCTTTGCTTTGTTTATATTTTCATTGCATTTATAATAATGAACTAATCTACCACAGGTATAATCAAGGACTGTTGAAAATATCATAATCCATATATATTTAGGCTCTCCCCAGCTATAGAATAAAAGGCTTGCTATTAATAGTGTGAAATTTCTATATTTTTTAGGTGATATAAAATATATCGTTAAAACAAAGGGTAAAAAATAAAATAAAAATAATACGCTACTAAAAACCATAATGATCCCCCATTAAAAGATATCTAGTCTGATAAAAATCAGACTAGATTGTAATTTATTCAAAGAACTTATTGATAGCATCCTCTGCTCTTTTTACTTCTGTCTTTGCGAATTCAAGCCTTTCTTCATCAGTAGCCTCTTGTCTATCATCATATTTGCCAAGCATTAAAAAGAAAACATAATCTCCGTGTCTAACTACCTTAGCAGAGTTTACCTTAGGCATATTCATAGGATACTGTAAAGATTCCTCTACAAGAAATTTTCTGTGTTTTTCTAAACTCTCTTCTATGGTAGCTCCTTTACCTTCTTTTGCTTTAATTGCAATAAAAGTATCTACATTGACACTCATCATTGGTGCCTCTGCTATAACGATTTCAATATCTGTTTCTTTTATACCTATTAAGTTTTCTATTTCCTCCATAGTTAATTCTCTATTTGGATAATAATCTTCACCAAGTACTTCCTTAACAGCAGCATGTACTTCCTTTAAATCCACCGTCTTTACTTCGTTTTTCTTTGGAGCACAGCCTCCTACAAATGAAACCATCATTATCATCCCTAAAAATAATCCAAATATCTTTTTCATTTCACTTATCTCCTATCTATATTGTCTTTTATCTCATCTGTACTATATTTATTTCCCTGCTTATCTATGAAGACATCCTTTTCTACCTCTAAAAATTGACCTTCACCATCATTTACTAAATAATATAATCCTTCCTCTTCCTGAAGAAATAATAAAGATTTCTTTCCTTTCTTAAATTCACCTTCCATTTGAGAGAAAACCTTTTCCTTTTCTACCTTTCCTCCCCTTACCCTAAGAACGATTTCATCCTTATGAATATCCCCTAAAAAGACTTGATCAACACTTATGGTAATATCTGTATATATATAATTGTTTTCTTTTATATATTGACTTTTATCAATTTTCTTAGTTTCTCCTATAATTATATAATCTGCATCATAAAAGTTAGTCATAGGATCATCTATGGTAAACCTCCTCGCTATTTGAGGAATTTCAGTATAGTCTTTTGGAACTGAAATTTGTCCCTTAAATAATAGTAAAGGAACTATTATAACTACAGCTGCCGCCATAGATGAAATCTTTGCATATTTTTTATATATTCTACTTTTTTCAACTCTTTCTCTTTCTAATTTTTCTGCTTTCTTATATACCCCTTCTAGGAATTCCCTATTATCTTTCATCATGTCCAGCTCCCTTCTCCAATATTTCTTTAAGAGCTTTTCTAGCTCTATGGATCAATACTCTTGTTTGCCCTAAGGTTTTTCCTAGAATTTTTGATATCTCTTCATAAGATAGTTCTTCAAAGTTAGCTAAATAAATGGCTTTTTCATAATCAGGTTTTAACTTTTTCAAACTTTCAAGAAGGAGTTTTTTTTCTTCATCTTTTATTACTTTTTCTTCTAGACTATCTTCATCTAATAATATTTCATTATCTCTTTCAAAGGGAATTACTTTTAACTTTGATTGCTTTCTTACATAATCTATGGCCTTATTTCGTCCTAATGTATATATATAAGTTTTAAAGGAATAGTCAAATTTATATTTTTCCTTGTAAACATAGACATAGGCAAATACATCCTGAGCAATATCTTCAGCAATAAAGATATCTCCAGTATATCGAGAAATAAAGTATATTAAGTTGTCCTTGTGAGTAAGTACAAGGGTTTCAAAAGCAGTTATATTACCTTCAAGAAATTTTTTATAAAGAATTTTATCATCTATCATTGGAGGCCTCCATTGTCTTTCATATATTATTCGTCTGAGTGGACAAAAAGTTACAGTAAATTTTATATTTTTTTAATTTGCTAGAAAATACCCCATAATATATATGGTTAAAATTTTTCTTGACTTTATTACAATAAATAAGAGAAAATATATTAAGAATATTTTTGGAGGTGAAAAATGAGATTAGATGAAAAAATTGTTCTAGTTACAGGAGCTAGTTCTGGTATAGGTAAGGAGATGGCTTTACTATTTGCCAAGGAAGGTGCGAGGGTGGTTGCTGTGGCTAGAAGAATGAATAAGTTAGAAGAACCTGTAAATTCTTCTACAGGATATAAGGGATTTATTATTCCCTTTGAAGGAGATGTATCTAAACAAGAAGATATAGACAAATTAGTGGACTATACCGTAAAAAACCTAGGTAAAATTGATATTTTAATCAATAATGCAGGAAACCTTGATAATTTCACACCTGCCCATGATTTGTCTGACGAACTGTGGGAAAATATATTGAATATAAACCTTACAGCACCTATGAAATTAACTAGAAAGGTTTTACCTTTTATGGTTGAATCTGGAAAGGGCAATATAATAAATGTTGCATCGATTGGTGGGTTAAATGGTGCTAGAGGTGGTGCTGCATACACTGCATCTAAATTTGGTTTAGTAGGTCTAACTAAAAACATTGGATTCATGTATGCCAATAAAGGAATTAGATGTAATGTTATATGTCCCGGTGGAGTAGATACAGAAATAACTTCAAATCAGAAACCTAATGCTTTTGGAGTTGAACGAATAATGTCTGGTACTGGAAATAATATAAGATCTGGTTCTCCAGAAGAGATTGCAAATATAGCATTATTCTTAGCTTCCGATGAATCCAGCCTAGTCAATGGCGCAACCATTGTAGCCGATGCTGGTTGGACTGCATATTAGTCAATTAAAAAACTAGGTGATATCACCTAGTTTTTTATAAATTCTCTTAGCTCTTTAATGAACTCTTCATTATCTCCCCCATCAAAATATTCTCCTGGCACATCTATAGTGTTCAATATTATTTGTTCTTTTGTAGCTAAAGTTATTAACTTTTCCATAAATATTCCCTTTACACCTCTTATGCTACAGCTTGGACTTTCATTGATGCCCAAAAGTCCAACAATCTCATATTCATTATCTAAGTATTCTTTCATAATATTTATAACATCTTGAGATATGCTTTTGCAGAGAGTTCTAAACTCCGCAGTATCATACTCAAGCTTATCCATAGGCTTTCGCTTCAATCCTAAATGTCTATACTCTGGACAGGGGAGCTGATGAATTCCATCTATTTCGCTCCTTCAATATATCTCTTTGGAAGCCTTTGGATTAATAGAGAGACTATTAAACAACTGGCTATTTTATCGACAAAATTACTTGTGATCCTAGGAATAAAGGCTGCAGTAAAAATCTTTTGCCCTGACTGAGCTAGCCAAGTAAATAATACGTCATTAAAGTCTCCTGTAATACCTCCATATACATAAGTAGCTATAGGCGTACCAATTAAAGGTGCCACCACTGCAAGTATTATTCCAGTTATAGCTGCTGTTACAAAATTGAACTTCCACTTTTTAGCTATAAAGCCAACAGTAATTCCTATTGCAATATTAACTAATGCGAAGGGTATGACCTTCGGATTTGTAATAACTCCTTGAACCAAGTTTGTTAATCCTCCTGCTAAAGCTCCATACCAAGGTCCAAATACAGCTGCTGTAAATATAGTCCCTACAGTATCTAGAAATAATAGCGGTATGCTTAACATGTCAACTACTGTGCCAAGTACAATATTTACTGCAATAGCTAAGGATGAAAAAATCAATGCATAAGTCCTGTTTCTTTGATTCATGAAATAACCTCCTACTATAATTTAATTAAATAAATTATAGTATATAGGTTATTTATTGTATAATTGATAAATATTATAGTTATTTTTTAGATATAGACGGATTTTATTACTATATTATTTATTTTCCTCACTCCATATCAAATAATGACATTATTTCTTCTTCTGATAATTTTGATATTAATGTTTCTCCATCGGTAATTACTTTATCAATCATTTCTTTTTTCTTTTCCTGTAGCTTAAATATTTTTTCCTCTATAGTTCCCTTTGCAACTAGTTTTATAACTTGAACAGTCTTCTCCTGTCCTATCCTGTGGGCCCTATCTGTAGCTTGATCTTCCACTGCTGGATTCCACCATGGATCGAAATGGATTACCATATCTGCAGAAGGTAAATTTAATCCAGTACCTCCTGCTTTAAGAGATATTAAAAATACATCTCCTATTCCTTTGTTGAAGTCCATTACCAGATTACTCCTTTCCATAATAGGAGTTCCTCCATCAAGGTATAAAGTCTTTATCTTATTAGATTCTAAAAGTTTTTTTATTTTTTCTAGCATAGTTGTAAACTGTGAGAATATCAATATTCTATGTCCAGAAGCAACAGCTTCAACTACTATTTCCTCTAAGGAATCTAGTTTCCCGCTTCCACCATTATAGCCTTCTACAAATATTCCAGGATGGCAGCATATTTGTCTCAATCTTGTTAGCCCAGCAAGAATTTTTATATGTGACCTACTATATCCCTTTGTATTTATCTCATCATCTATTTCACCTTTTATAGCCTGTAAATATGCCTTATACAATTTTTTCTGATCTTTTAACATATCTACTACTATCTTTTGTTCTATCTTATCTGGTAATTCCTTTAATACTTCTTTTTTAGATCGCCTCAATATAAAGGGTCTAATCTGATTACTTAATTCTTTTAACTTTTCGTTATCTTCTTTCTTAACTATTGGCCATTCATACTTCCTAATAAATTTCTTACTTGTCAAAAGATACCCTGGCATTAAGAAATCAAATATTGACCAAAGTTCAGATAATGAATTTTCCATAGGTGTTCCAGTCAAAGCAAAATAATTCTTTGCCTTAATATTTTTTACAGATTTTGCACTAAGGGATTCTTGATTTTTAATATACTGTGCTTCATCTAATATACAGTATCTAAAAAATATATCTTTATACTCTCCTATATCTCTTCTAATTAACGGATATGAAGTGATTATTAAATCATAGTCTTTTATAGTGCTAATGAGTTTATTTCTCTCATCCTTACTTCCAACTACTACTAAGGTTTTTAGACTTGGAGAAAATCTCTTTACTTCTTCTTCCCAATTATATACAAGAGATGTAGGTACTATGACTATACTTGCCTCAGAACCTTTTTCCTCTTTCTCAGATAGTAAGAAGCTTATCATTTGAATCGTCTTTCCTAAACCCATTTCATCAGCTAGAACTCCACCAAATCCATAATTCGATAATGTTTTAAGCCATCTGAAACCAAATTTTTGATAATCCCTCAAATCAGCTATCAATCCTTTAGGTAATTCATATTCTATATCATCTGGATCATTTATATCTTGTACTAATCTCTTGAAATTTACATTTTTCTTGATATACTCAATTCCTCTATCTCTTATAAACTTGTCAAGATACAATGTCCTAAATTTAGGAATTTTAACATTTCCATCATGAAAATCTTTTCCTTCAATATCTAAATAATTCAACATATCTACTATATGGTCAAAGGCCTTATTATCAAGAGACAAAAAAGAACCATTTTTCAATTTGTAATATTTCTTCTTTTCTCTTAAGCTTCCTAAGATATTTTCAAATTCAAAATCATCTACACCTTCTATATCAAAATTAAATTCCAAAATATCTGATTTGTCATCAAGCTTGAGTCCACCTTTAAAGCTCTTAGGGCTTATAAGGCCCACTTTCTTAAAGCTCTCAGAATAATATACTTCACAATGTTTCTGTAATTCAGGTATAATATCAGTTATAAAATCATAAATTTGCTCTTCTTCCTCTAGATAGAATCCTCCATCTTCCACCTTAAAATCTCCTTGTTCTAGGAGCATCATTATAGTCCTTTCAGTTTCTATATCCCTTAATAATATTTTTTCTGTATTTAAATCATTTGTCTTTTGTGAAGAAAAAGGATTTATACTTATATTTCCATAATTAAATATTACCTTTCCAAGAATTAACTCATCTTGTTTATCAAAATACATTATAGAATGTAATGGCTCACTATAGATCGACTCTTCTACATTTTTATCTATAATTAATTTTGAATGCCTTCTAATAACAGGAAGTACTTCTGAAATAAAGGTCTCTTTTAAATCTTTTTCTATCCTTATTGCCGTTGTTTCTTTTTTTATTATTTCATTATATATTGGCATTATATTATTTATTTTCTCCTGAGATAATTGATAAATCTTATCCTTATAAAAAAAGTATTCTCCATTTGGTGTCAAGGATATTAACTGTGATCCATCAACAACTCTTAACAGAAGGTCTTCTTTACTCTCCTCTATTTTCAGGTTTAATTCCATATCTTCATCAGTTACTATTATGTCTTCAACATAACTATGATATATATTTGCATTAAATTTTCTATCTTTCATTAATTCAAAAAATCTCTTAAGAGATTCTGGACCTAAGTATATAGCATTTCCTTTAAATGTACTGTTATATTTATTACCATAAGAATTATAAAAATTTATTTCATAATTTTCATATAATAAGGTAATAAAATCTATCAATTTCTTATCATTAGAGTTAAAACAATGGATCTCTGGACTAAATTTAAATTTCTTGCCAAATTCTATTTCCTTATTTTCTTGTAAATCTGATATAAATTTCTCTGCCCCTCTAACCACATATAGTTTATCTACTCCAATTCTAAAATCAAGAAAAGCTCCTTCAGCTGTAAGTTTAAAATTTATTTCTAGATTTACAGGAGTTTTTATATCACTTGATTCTTGGCTATAATAATGAAGTATGTTTTTTATATCTCCTTCATATTTCTTATATCTTGTAAGACTTGTTTCCTCGTAGTCCATAATTAATATCAACAAAGCAACTATATGTTTACAATCTCCATGATATTTTTTATAGGCTCCACATGTACAAGATGTAGCAACAATATTATCATAGCTATTAAACTCAACAATCGATTTATACACAGAACCTCCAACTACACTGGCAACATAATAATTATGGTTTGGAGTTGTCTTTACTTCTCTTACTTTTCCAGATTCATAATATTGTTTTCCTTTTTCATATGTGTCATAGAGTTCTACTCTATCTATTAATATTTCGTCTGTTAATCTTGACATTTTTTCACCACCATATCTATAAGCAATATATTTTTTCTATATTTCCATTGCTAATATAACAATTTAATTCTAATAAATATTCCATATACCTAAGAATTATTTTAACATATCCAAACATTACTCTGTCAGATAATATATTATTATAGTTCTATAATCCTGATATAGATTCTTAGTATATATTTATTTCTTTCATGATATAATGAATTGAGGTGAGAATATGAAAATATATGTGGATGCAGATGGATGTCCCGTAGTTGATATAGCGGTAGGAATTGCTAAAGAGTATAAATTAGAAATAATAGTTGTAAAAAACTATGCCCATGAAATTACCGACCTTTACGCAATTGTTGTTTCTGTAGATATTTCACGTGATAGTGCTGATTTTTATATAATAAATAGAATAGAAAAAGGTGATATAGTTATCACCCAGGATTATGGATTAGCTGCTATGTGTTTATCTAAAGAAGCTATCTGTATAAATCAAAATGGCTTTATATTTTCACAAAATAATATAGATGGAATGTTAAATCGAAGACATTTACATCAACAGCTTAGAAAACAGAATAAATATTATAGCAAAGCTAAGAAAAGGATTCCTGAAGCGGATAGGGAATTTGAAATTGTCTTAAGAAAACTAATTGAAAAACATAATTTTCAAGTACCCTAACCTTTATTCAACAATTTCTTCAAACCTATTAATTGACTTTCCGTCTCGCTCTATTTTTTCTAAAAACATATCTAATGGTCTAACCCAAATTCCACATTCTCCATATAAAGCTTGGTATACAACCATATCTTCTAAAGTCTCTGAATGTTTTGCTATATGAAGGACTAAATATTCTTTTCCTTTGAAATGTTTATATTTTGTATTAGGCTTGATTGTTCTAGTATTTTCATTATTCATATAATGACTCCTTTTCTTTGTGTAATCACATCTTAATTACTTAAGTCTTATTCATCTAATTTTAGATTATATTCTCCATCTATTTTTTCTACAGCAACATTAAAGCTACTTTTGTCTAAAAATTCATCTGGAATCTTGATATCCTTCTTAGTCAAGTTATAAAGAAGCTTCTCTAGAGATTCTACAGCCTTAGATTCTGTAGCATCAACCTTACCAGTGAGAATTGTATCTTTCGTTGGGTTTATAATCACAGATAATCCCTTTCCTGATAATTTAACCCCTTCATCTGTAATTACCTCTTCCTTTAAATAATTAATGTCAGAAGAAATATTAGAGGCTAACTCTTTTAACGACATATCAATAAGGGGCTTATCCTTATATTTAAATTCGTTTATCTTAATTTTAGTTATTTCAACAGCATTATCTACTTTTTTACTTGTTTCAGGATTAAACATACCTAGAGCATTAAATATCAAGATAAATATAATCCCAATCAATATAAATTTTATAAGTTTCATGATTTTCCCTCCTAGAAATTACTAACAACCTCTCATTACATTCTATAAACCATTTCTATCCTTACTTCATTTTTCCCAATATCATCATTAGTATAACAGCTTAGATCAATTCCATTTACTTTAAATCCATTTCTTATATAAAAATCTATAGCTTTGGATCTCAAGAATTATTTCCCTAAAACCTTCATTTATAATATATTATTGTTCTATTACCTTTATAAGTACAAGTCCTTCTCTAAAAGCTCCTCTTTTCTCATTTTTCTCTTGTCTAATTCTTTCAAATTCTTCAATTGATACTCCTTTATGGTCAAGAATTCCATATACTACTTCTATTAAATCTGCAAGTTCTTCTACATTTCCACTTTTAAGATATTCGATTAATTCTTCCTCAAGCTTTTTATTTAATAGCTTAATAAGTTGACTTTCACCTACTTTTTCAACTATTGCCTGCTTCCCTGCCTTTTCAATTATTTCTGGTATTCTATCCCTTACTAACTTATTATATTCTATAGATTTCATATTTACTAATCTACCTCACCTTATCATATTACCCCTATTATACTATATTATCAAAAAATCCCCAATTTTTTATCTGTTATTTTGTATTTATTCCTTACTATATTATAGTATTTTATTTATTATTTTAGATATATACCTTATTAAGGTAATAAAAAAATGATATGCAACCACCATATTTCATAGGAAAAATAACCACCCTGCTGTGAATCACATCAGAATGGTTATCCTCAATTAACTATTTACATCCGATTATTACGAACATATCCATATTATCTACTTCCTTTAAAACTTCCAACCCAGCATCTAAAAAGTATTGCCTCAGTATTGCCATTGGAGGTAAATTGTCCTCTTTTACAGTTTCATCTGCTCCTTTATGAAGATTGTTAATGGACTCCCTGCTTTGAGAATGGCAAATTGTAAGTTTTCCGCCAGCTTTCAATTTTTGTGCCAGACTTGTAATCGCTTCTGATTCTCTGTGTTTAAAATGAGGAAACATGGAATAGCAGATGATATGATCATAGATGCCTTCATCATCTTTGCTCTCCAATACATCTACACATTCAAAGATTACATTCTCATATTTGTTTTTTCTCTGAGCAACCTCAATCATTTTTTCAGCTACATCAATTGCCTTGATGTAACCTGACTGGGTTACTCTTTGAAATAAGCTAGGAATCAGTACACCAGTCCCTGTTCCAACATCTAAAATATGGGTTCCTGCTTTTATTTCAACTAAATCCAGTATAGACTCTACTTTTATCATATCGTGGTTACATATTTCGTCCCAAGTGTTTGCTAATCTATTAAAAAAATCTTTTTGCGATTCCATTTAAATTCACCTATGTGAACTTATGAAACTCGCTAGTTGGATTGAATCTTTTCACCCCTAATACAATTGAAGGTATTAGGATTAATTGTATGATAATCCCTGGAATCCCTTTAATGATTGCACCTTGCACAAACACAACCGGACTAGGAAGCTGTACCATAAAAATTGTTGCCAATACCCATACTGCAGCACCAGCCATAATTCTACCACATATCATACTAATGATAAGGGACATGTAGACATTCACCCTTGATTTTCTATAAAGAAGACTTACTATTGCTCCATAAGTTGCAAGCTCAAGAATCATATAGGGCAATACTGGAAAAAATGGTGGCATCCCCGTCAATAATGAGCTCAAAAGGGGAGTCAATATACCTACTGCAACTGCAAATGGTAATTCTAGAAAAAATCCAGCAATTAGTACAGGAATATGCATAGGCAAAAACACTGGACCTGCTCCTCCTATAGCATGAAATGCCATGGGCAATACAAGCCCCGTGGCTATAAATACTCCCGATAATACCAAGCTCTTTATCATTTTATTTTTCATAATATCCCTTCCTTCAATAAGCGATAATCTCTTTAATCATAAACTCTTTACCACTTAATACCTCTATGTTTTCTCCTCCGCAATAAGGACAGCAGTATTTATTTTCAATCAGACTAAATACTTTATGGCAAGATTTACACATGCCATTTCCCGGTAGAATCTCTATCTCAAGCCTAGTATCCTCTAGCATAGTTCCATCTACTGCAGCTGGATAGCAGGCTTCAATATATCTCGGTATCATGGAGGATAATTGTCCTATTTGAAGCACCAAAGTATCTATATTTGTTATTCCATTGCTTTTAGCAAAATTTTCTACTGTTTTAACTACTTTAATAACTACGCCTAATTCGTGCAAATAGCTCACTCCTACACATTCTACTTAGTATAAATACCTATAGATTTCTTAACCTTATGGACAACCATTCTGCCCTTACGCTTAATCATATTTTTGACTATTATTGGTTTAAGATCTTCAAAGGATACATTTTCTTCATCATACTTTCTTATGAGAGATATAGCATCAAATTTGCATCTTGTGGTACATGCCCCACATCCTATGCACGTATATTCGTCTACTGTTGTAGCTCCACAGCTTAGGCATCTCTCTGTTTCCTTCTTTACTTGTTCTTCTGTAAGAGTCTCTCTTAGGTCATTAAAGGAAGTCTTAGCCTTTGCTCCATCTACATGAGTTGTCCTCTGTCTTGGAGCATTATCATATCCTTCAAGTATCAAATTTTCCTTGTCCAAGGCATGATATGCTCTTCTATCACGTCCAAGTACTAAGCTTTGCCCCGGTTGAACAAAACGATGAATGGAAATTGCAGCTTCTTTTCCTAGAGCAATGGCATCTATGGCAAATTTAGGACCTGTCATAGCATCACCACCTGCAAATACATCTGATTCAGCAGTTTGAAGAGTAAAGGAATCAGCTTTGATAGTCTTATTTGGATTAAGCTCTATCTTTGAGCCCTCTAATAGATTTCCCCATTCAATACCTTGACCTATGGATAATAATATATGGTCTGCTTTTACTGTAATAGTATTGTTTTCATCATACTTAGGATTGAACCTCTTGTTCTCATCAAATACAGAAGTACACTTCTTAAATTCTATGGCTACTACACGGCCATTTTCCGTGACAATTCTCTTAGGACCCCAAGAGTTATTTATTACGATATCTTCTGACATTGCCTCATCAACCTCTTCATCTAGAGCGGGCATCTCCTCTCGACTTTCTAAACAGAACATATCTACCTTTGATGCTCCTACTCTTGTAGCTGTTCTGGCTACGTCTATAGCCACATTCCCTCCACCTATGACTACTACATTTCCTTCAAGCTTTACTTCTCTTCCCAAATTTACATCTCTAAGGAAATCAACTCCTGTAATAACCCCTTCTCCCTCTTCTCCTTCAATTCCTAATTTTCTTCCTGATTGTGCTCCTATTGCAAGATAAAATGCCTTGTATCCTTGTTGTCTTAATTCCTTGAGGCTTATATCTTCTCCTACTTCAATACCCGTCTTAAACTCTACCCCTAATTCTTTTAGAATATCTATTTCAGCATTTACTACATTTTTTTCCAATCTATAGGATGGAATTCCGAGAGTAAGCATGCCGCCTAAGGCCTGTTGTTTTTCAAATACTGTCACCTTGTATCCATCGATGGCTAAGTAATATGCACAGGATAAACCAGAAGGACCTGCTCCTATAACGGCTATTTTCTTTCCATAATTATGTTTAACTTTTGGTATATAACGATTTTCCTTGTTTAAGTCCTGTTCCGCTATGAATTTTTTAATATCATCTATAGCTACTGGGTCATCTATATCCCCTCTAGTACATACAGATTCGCATTTTCTTGGACATATACGTCCACATACTGCAGGGAATGGGTTTTCATTTTTTATCAGTTCAAGGGCCTCCTTGTATTTTCCTTGAGAAGCCAACTTAATATAACCTTGGATAGAAATATGAGCCGGGCACTGAGTCTTACAAGGGCTTGTTCCTGTATCCACTACATTCTCTCTGTTTGTACGATAATCAGGATTCCATTTATCTGGTCCCCATTCTGTATTAGATGGAAAATCTATCCTTTTATTTTCTTTAATTGGTGTTTTAGCACATATTTTTTGACCTAGCTTTAATGCATTTATAGGACAGACTTGGACACATTCTCCACAGGCAACACATTTCTCCTTATCAATATGAGATACATAGTTTGATCTGACCATATCATTATTTAAGAACATCCCTGCAGTTCTTAAAGATAGGCAGCTACATCCACAACAGTTACATATTGCATGAGTCTTTCCAAAACCATCTAAATTTGGTATTTGATGCATCAAACCATTTTCTTCTGCTCTTTTTATGATTTCAAAGGCTTCTTCCTTAGTTATTTGCTTACCTCTTCCTGTACGGATATAATATTCCGCTGCATGTCCCAATTGGATACACATGTCCTCCTTTAAATGTCCACAGCCTTCTCCCATAACCTCTCTAGCCGTACGACAGGAGCAATCAGATACTGAAAATATTTCATTTTCATTTAGATATTTTGATACTTCCTCATAAGATGCTCTTCTTGTTTCACCATCAATGGCTGTTTCAATAGGAATGACACGCATCAGACCTTTCCCCACCGGAAATGCTCCTGCTGTTTTTGGCCCTCTTACTCTACCATAAGCCTCGAAAGCTTCTGCTATTTGAGGATATTTCTTTACATTTTCCTTATTGTTAACCATCATTTCCATAACTCCTGGCACCCAAGTATCAAGCCAGTATTTATCTTCTCCATCTATTTTATTTACAAAACAAGCACCAGCAACTGCTAATTCCCATAAATGTTTTTCTGTATCCTCTAGGGATTGGCTGCATAAAGGTGCTACTTCCTTTGCACTCTTTGGCTTGCGAAATTCTAAGCATAATCCTACTTCTGCCATTTCATCTGTGACTACTGGTTCTAATATCATATATTCAGGATCTTTATAGTTATATGCTGACTTTGAATTAGGCTTCTTTCTACCAATATGATTTGCTAAATCCAATACTTTTGGCTTTCCCATAAATCTCACTCCTTAATGTTTTTATTCCTGCCAGCTTTTTACCTCATTACGAATCCAATTAGTCCATTCTTCAATTCCTTCTCCAGTCCTTGCAGAAATAGGAATAATCTTTATATTTGGATTTAATTTCTTTGCACGAGCCTTTACTGCCTCTAAATCAAAGTTAAAATAATCTATTACATCTATTTTATTAATAAGTAAAACATCTGCAATTGAAAACATCAAGGGATATTTAAGTGGCTTATCATCACCCTCTGGTACACTTAGTATCATAGCATTTCTAGATGAACCTGTATCAAATTCTGCCGGACATACAAGATTACCTACATTTTCCAGTATTATAAAGTCAAGATTTTCTGTTCCTAATCCTTCTAGCCCCTGTCTTGTCATATCAGCATCTAGATGACACATTCCCCCCGTATGCAATTGGATTACCTTTGTACCTGTTTGAGCTACTGCATGAGCATCCACATCAGAGTCTATATCTGCTTCCATAACTCCAATTTTCATATCCAATTTCAAAGCTTCAATAGTCCTTAAAACTGTAGTTGTTTTACCTGATCCTGGTGATGACATGAGATTTAACAGAAATATTCCCTTGTTTTTCAATTCATCCCTAAGAATATCTGCTTGTCGATTGTTATCTTCGAAAATATTTTCCTTGATTTCTAAAACTTTAAATTTCTCCATTTATTACCCGCCTCCCTACAAATTTTCATTACATTTACAATACAGCTCTATAAAAATCGTTACTATTTTGTCACTTTCATTGTATTTAAAATAAAATTTACTGTCAAAAAAGGGGAGACAGTAAGATTTCAATGTTTATCGACTTTCTATTTCAAGTATTGTTTACACTTGTAAATTATATAATCCTAATTCTAAGCACTTCTTATAAAAAAATATGTAAACATTACTTGAATGTAAAAAAGTCATTGGAATGTGCTGAAATACTATAGATTAGGAATTAAATTAATGATAAACTATAGTTGAATTTACGTTATTTTTTTAACGTAATATTTTGAAAGTATCAAATCATTATATTTATATGAAAGGGGTTTTGGTTATGTTCTTTTTTGAAACGCTTCCCTGGTATAACATAATTATGTGGTTTGTTGTTCTTGGCATTCTTATCGGATTGAATGAGCTTTCGCGCACAAGTAAAAGAGTAAGTATTTTTATGTTTATGGTTTTACCGATAATCCTTACTATAGTTTGGGTCACCAGAGGCCCTAATGAAATTACATCTTGGTTTACTTGGGTCAAGGTTTATTCGGCACTAGCAGGTTGCCTTATTTATATGGTCGTTCGATTTACAGACTACCATAAGAAACACAGATGGTATCTAATACTTATTCCATCTATCTTAGCTATCAATATCTTGGAAGCTGTAGCACGAGAATTTCAAGTTGGTATAGCTGGCTTTAATGGAATGGTTGACGGTATGTATTATATATCCGGAGGGTGGAACTATTTAAATGCAATAGCTGGAATTCTAAATATTTTGGTGATTTGCGGTTGGTTTGGTATCTACTCTACTTCAGGTAAACGTAGAGATATGATATGGCCTGACCAAAATCTCCTTTATATTATAGCTTATGGAGTTTGGAATATATCCTATGTATATTCCTGTGCACCTGGCAACGCCTTGTATTCAGGATTAGCATTAAATCTTGCACCCACTATTCCTGCACTTTTATGGTCAAAAGGAACTTGGATGCAAAACCGTGCACATACATTGTTATTTTGGATGTCATGGGTCATGACATTCCCATATTTCTTTGCTACAGGCAGTATTTTTAATGTAAAGGTAAGCTACAATCCTCAAGCTAACTGGACTCTGGCAATACTATCTTTAAGTCTTAATATAATATTGGCAGTTTGGCAGTTCTACCGAATCGCTAAATATGGTCTCAATCCTTTAAAGGACCAGATCTGGAAGGATTCAAAAATAAGTTCAAAGCTAGAATCTATATAAATTAAAGAAAATCTCCTTAATCGCTATTGATTTAAGGAGATTTTTAATATAATTAATCAATTGGCTAGAAAAAACGATTTAATAAATCTATAGAATACCGTATACAGTTTTCCATTGAAAGTGTGCTCATAATTTCACCTGCTAAAAATACATTGTGTTTACCTTGCATGGATTCCATTTTATCATAAAATCCATTTTCTAAGGCATAAGTATCTACATAGGGGCAATGCTGCCAATTTTTAGCCTGATAAAGCCTTGGATTCTGTATACCTAATTTTAACAAGTCCTCCTTAATAATATCTAAAGCAGAAATTTTAGAGCTATCATTAGGATTATATGCATAAAGCATCACCATCCCTTCATTATCCTCTTCATCCCACCTAGAGTTCCATATGGTAATATGTCCTTGCCGATTGGGTGATAAGTTTTCTAATACGCATCCACAGCCCTTGGGGATTTTATCAGCTATGAATGCATAAACATTAAATGATTGATATCTTATACTGCTTAGGTGTCGCTTCATATCTTGATCCCAAAAATGAAGATTTGAAAATTGATCCAAGGGAGCGGCAATGATAACTCGATTAAATTCAAGAATTTCAAATTGAGTTTGTACCAATAGAGTTTCTCGCTGAGACAAAGAAATATCTATTACCTTTTGACCTAGCCGGATATCTTTGATTTCCTTTCTTAGTCGTTCTGTCAATGAAGAAACCCCATTCTTCCAGGTAGCAAACTCTGGTAACTCCATAAAGGACATTAAATGGTCGTAGTTTAAGATTCTAAGTACATATAGGGCTGGTACTTCATCAATATTGCCTAATCCAAAGATAGTAAAATATTGGGTGTAGATGGTCTTTAAAATCCGAAATTCATGTATATCGCACCATTTTGAAAATGGAAGCATTAATACAGGCTCAACATTTTCAATATTTGATTTTTTAAGTGACTTATACATCTCTAATACATCTGGCAATCGATCCAGTTCATCCACAAAGTCTTCCAATTTTTCCTTCGGTATGGGTATAGTTTTTTGACCATTAGTATTATAATTAGTACGAGATAATTTTGGTCCATCTGCTTTGATATTTAGCCGTTTCATTAAAGCCTTAAGATATGGTTGAGAAGGTAGGCCAAATATGGCCCCCAGTTCGTGAGATTTTCCCTTATGCCAGATGGTATACAATTTACCACCTATCCGTTCATCTTTTTCAAAAACAGTGATATTTTTATATCCCCTTTTTTGCAGACCTTCGGCTATAACAAGTCCTGAAAGTCCTCCACCAACTACTGCAATTTTACAGTCTTCCCTGTTCACTTTTCTCACCCCGCCTTGAATAATTTATCAATGCCAGAATCCAAAGTGGCAATGTATCTAAATCTACATTATTTTGTGATGCCCTTTCAAGTACTGCCTCAACAGGTGTCCTACCTGTATTGTGACCATTTAGGATTATATTGTAAAAGTTATATTCCCTTATAAATTTATTAAGTGCACCTTCAACCTTTGCAAATGAATCAAGTTCATGATTCAAACCAATTTTATCATAGAACTCTGTAACCAAAAACTTATTTAATGACATCATATCTTCTAATGCCGTATTATCCTCAGAAGAAATAAATATATGATTTATATGAAGCTCTTCTATAACTTCTTTATACTTATTACCTTTTACAAAGTAAGGTAAAAACTCCTTTTTTCTGTCAGTAGCTAAATTTGTAATATTTATATTGAATAGCTTCAATAAATAAACTAATTTACGCTCAAAATAATTCCATATATCAATATCCTGTTTTTTATTGTATAGTTTTACCGCTATCCATTTTGAAGCAGCATCGTAGAAACTATATTGATATATTTTTCCAATACCATCAAAAGTTCCCATAAAGTTAATCCGCTGGATAACTAAATACCCTGGATAAATCTCCTGTTTATTAAAAAATCCAAGTATTTCCTTACTATCCTTTCGATTAGTTTTCATATGAAATGCTTTATTCTTAGAATATTGCACTCTCTGAGCCTTTCTTGTCAAATTATTTCGCCTTAAGACATTATAAATACCTGTCTCTCCGATATCAATTCCTTCAGCTCTTAGTTCATAATAAATTCTTTTAGGTCCATCGGCAGGATAACTGCTTACATATGCTAATATTTCCTGCTCAATAGTCTTATTGACTTTATTAGGCATTTGTGGCTTTTGTGGTTCCTTTATTTCCAGTCCAACCATGCCATACTTCTGATAAGCCCTTTGCCAATTATAAAAGGTTGTCCTAGAAATACCAAACAGCTCACAGGTCCGGGAAACGTTATTCTCCTTCAATGCATGTTTCAATATCATATATTTATTATGTGCATTAAATCCTTTGGATTTCATAACAGTACCTCCTTTCCTTTAATGAGCATTTCAATGATATAGCCTTCATGTCTACTAATTTACTTCACATTATCATATCACCATCATTATACTATATTCTCAAGAATTTCCCAATTTTTTCCTTATTTTCTCTATTTATTTCTTGTTAAATGTACCTATCATAATATGAATTTACTTTCATCTATTATATAATAATAAGTATAATGATAAATATGGAGGGATTATATATGACTAAATTTAAAGAAATTAGACCTGAAGAATTTAACTATAGCCCATTTAAATTAATTGGCAAGGATTGGATGCTAATTACTGCAGAAAAGGATGGAAAAACTAATACAATGACTGCTTCTTGGGGTGGTTTAGGTGTTATGTGGAATAAGAATGTGGCATATATAGTTATTCGTCCACAACGCTATACTAAGGAGTTTATAGATAATTCAGATTCATTCTCATTGACCTACTTTGATGATAGTTTTAGAGAAACATTATCTTATCTTGGAACAAAATCTGGTAGAGATGAAGATAAAATCAAAAAATCTAATTTTACAGTTTTACATGATAATAATATTCCTTATTTTGAAGAAGCAAATATAGCAATCTTCTGTAAGAAATTATTTGCTCAGGAATATAAACCTGAGTCATTCATTGATCAGGAACTTAATGAAAAAATCTATCCTAATTCTGACCATCATACATTATATATTGGAGAAGTAACTAAGATATTGGTGAGAGAATAATAAATATCTAGCATACACATCATGAAAATATAGGTTTAATTATAATGGATTATATAACTAAGAGAGACTGAAATAATTTCAGTCTCTCTTTTAAATTTATCTTTTTGATTTAATTGAAAAAATACAATGATATAAAATATTTTGAAATACTGTTGCCAATAGGAAACAAATACTTAAAATATAATAAGCACGATTCTTTTCTGTACTATAGACAAGCAAAAAATATACTGTCCATATACTCATGATAATAGTCAATAGCATTATAGGAATATTAATATTATAGCCTGTATTTCCCTTACGGTAACGCAGATATGCAATGATTCCAAGAGCAATGATGATACTTATAGCAATCCATTTCATCGTTGGAATAGGAAATGCCTTCTGCCATTTACCGTTAAGATATATCACATGACGAAGCATTCCCATTCGAGTTTTAGTAAAATAATGAGCTGCATAGGCTCCGATTATTGCTAAAAACTCTAAGATGCCACACAAAATTGCGCATATATATTTACTTCTATTTTGCCGCCTTGTCATTTGAAAGTTCACCTACTGTCGTATAAACGACTTCACCAGTATTTGGATCTCCCACCTGAACATGATGATCATCATTCATTTGCCATTGATACCATCCACCGTCATACATACTCATATTGGTATATCCATTTTCGTACATAATTAAAAACGGAATTGATGCACGCCAACCTGTTCCACAATAGAAAGAAAGCTCATTATCCAAGGTAAAGTTAAGTCCTTTCCAAAGCTCTTTCATTTCATCCATTGTAATATAGGTTCCATCTTCATGGGTATAGTCTTCCATATGGTATGGATCACTACCTGCTTTACCCCATACAGCCCCCTTAGGCTCTCCAGCTTTATCAATGTAAGAATAACCGCTTGTTTCACCATTGAACTCCTTATATGAACGAATACTTACTAAACGGAAATTAGAATCATCTTTTAATTTCTTATCCACATCTTCAACTGATATCCAAAACTGCGGATTCACCGGAACCTTTGCACCAAATTCCGTTGCAGGTGTTGCATCATTTGCAGTAGTTTCTAATTCATATCCTGCTTTTGTCCACGCATCAAGACTTCCATTAAGCACCTTAACATTCTCAACTCCTGCCCATAAATATGCATATGCAACTCTGGCAGTACCAGAAACATCAGATCCATATAGAATAACAGCAGTATCCTTTGTAACTCCAAGTTCAAGCATTGCTTGTTCAACTTCTTCTGGAGATTTTAGATTCCAATAAGGTTCTCCCTCGATGCTTGCAATATCTACATGCACAGCACCTGGTATGTGACCAGTATTATAATCCGGACTATCATCAGCTGATCCCCAAGAAGCTTCCAAAATTATATATTTCTTTGATTCTTCCTGCTTCCCATCAATAACACTTTTAACCCACTGTGGAGAAACAAATACTTTCTTTACATCCACAGCTTCAACCTTTTCAACTTCTGACTTCTGTGTATCTTCATCCTTAGCTACTGATTCTTTATTTACCAGATTACTATCTGATTTCTTAGGTTGTTGTTTACATCCTGTAAATACTGTTATCATTAATGCAGCTACAAGTAACAAAGTAAAAAATTTCTTGTTCATTTAAAAGCCTCCTACTAGTATCTTATTATAATATCCTTATATCTATATAAAGTTAAATATCTTTAAAAGTGTAGCATTTCTATTTTATAAAGTCTAATTAATAAAATCTATAAATAAAATTAAGGATATAGATAAAATCTATAGAAAAAGTTTCTAGTATAGTTAATAATTCTAGCTATTAATATGGAAGTCTCAATAATAGTAATGTAGATATAATTATATCGATTATCTCTAAGTCTATATCTACTATTAAAAAAACTAGGCATAAGCCTAGTTTCAGATTGTTGACTTATTGCTTCTTGGTTTGCAAAAATCAAGAAGCAATTTCAAGTTCGCAAAATTTTTTTTCAAAAACTTCAAATATTGACACAAACAAGCCAAAAAGCAAAGGGGTTAAGCCGTTCTTCCACAACCTATTCGCCAATTTTTTGAGATTCATGCAGGCAAATAAGAGGTTTAGTTCCATTTTCACTCGGTCTAAACCTCTATGCTTGACATAACGCATACCATGAAGCTCCTTAGCATCTGCAAAGACTCGTTCAATGGTTTGGCTTGGGAGTGCATAGAGTTCCTTGCTTCCTACAGTATTATGCTCATTAGCCATAATTCAAATTATATATTTAACCATAAAGCGGGACGAACGCCGCCTGTACATTTGCCATCGCTGATGTTGCCTTTCAATATATTGTTGCCTTGGATACCTATATTACCGTCAGTCCCAAAGATGTACACGGCTTTTACATTAACGCGGCCGGGCGACCGAAGCCACCACCACCAACTCCATTCTTTACCCTGAAGTCTTGCTATTCGCTTACTGTTGTTTTCATCTTTTCTTTCAAACCAATATCTTTGATTTTTTCCTCGGTTTTGCAGTTTTGAACGGCTATCACCGAAATATTTGCACACTTCCTCAAGGCTTAATAAAAATATACTGTCTTGCGTATCTGCTCCGCCCTTTGAACCATACCACTGATTATCAGGATTTTTATTTATTACCGGAATTATCCTTGATTTATCAGTTGCGTTGAATTTGTCATAAAATTCACCATTAAGATATTTTCTTAACGCGCAGTCAGCCCATGTTATATCTTTATAAGCATCATGGTAAGCACGTTGTTCTATTATTTCTTCAGTTATAACCAAAGCCGAGTTATTTTGTATGTCAAGCACACGCCAGTTGTAGTCACCGAATGATATTATCGAGCCAATTTTATAATCTTCCATTGTCCTTCTCCTTAATAGGGAATAATAAATCAAGTTGTAAATCTTCCATTTTACTGCCTTTTTGTATAAAATTATAAAAAATTCAACGTTTCTTCAAATCCCTGCCCCGCAACAGTTTCAGGCGATGTCCAGCGTGGGGAATCGCAGTCGTTATCATATTTATCGCTGGCGTTGACCCATTCTCTTAATAAACGCCAATCCTCAAAATCCCATGTCCTCAATACATGTGCGGCATATAACCCACCACTAAAGGTTCGCTTTACTAAAGGCATGGGTATTTCTATGTCATCTGGAACAGATACCCAACCTTCATATATGTGAGAAGGTTCTCCAAGTACTATTGCCTCCTTAGAGCAGTCAAAACCAAAAAATTCGGGCAAGTAATGTGTATATTATCCGACTAATAATTAGTATAGCATAATTCTTTTACTAATCATAGATATTAAAAAGCCATCAACATATAAAATGTCGATGGCCTGAAACTAGGCATAAGCCTAGTTTTTATTTAACCAATCTATTGTATTCTGTATAATAAGGGCTGCACCCTTCCACATTTCTCCTTCGTCAATATCAAACTTAGGATTATGATGTGGATGAAATTCTCCGTCTATTTCTGCCATGTTACTAAGATAGAAAAAGGTTCCCGGAACTTCTTGTAAGAAAAAGGACATATCCTCTGCACCCATTACAGGCGATTTCATCTCTATTATATCTTCTTCTGGGATTATCTTCTTAGCCGATTCTACAAATCCCTTAGTAAACTCCTCTGAGTTTATAAGTGCCGGATAACAGAATTCATAATCAATCTCATAACTAGCTCCATGGGCTAGGGTTATTCCCTTTACTATTTCTTCTATTCTTCTGGAGATTCTCTGCCTAGTCTCTTCATTTACTGTCCTTATTGTTCCTTGAATTTCAACTGAATCTGGAATTATATTATGGTTAAATCCCCCGTCTATTCTAGTAACAGATACTACTGCTGGTTCCACTGGATCTACTTCGCGGCTGATTATTGTCTGTAATGCTAAAACAATTTCTGAAGCTGTAACAATAGGGTCTATAGATTGATGAGGGTATGCACCATGAGAACCCTTCCCATTTATTTTAATATACATTACATCTACTGCTGCCATCATTGCTCCATAAGATACTCCTATTTTTCCTTTAGGAATTTCCTTTCCTAGATTTCCTAAGTGCAGTCCCATTACAGCATCTACCTTAGGATTTTCCAAAGCACCTTCTTCTATCATAGGTTTTGCACCACCTGGATATTCCTCTCCAGGTTGAAATAGTAACTTTACATTACCTTTAAATTTATCTTTATTTTCATTCAATACCTTAGCTACTCCTAGCAAGATGGCAGTATGTCCATCATGTCCACAGGCATGCATACATCCATTATTTGACGCAAATTCTAATCCCGTTTTCTCTTTAACAGGAAGAGCATCGGTGTCCGCTCTTAATCCTATGGTCTTTCCTTCTTCTTTACCTTTTATTAATCCTACGATAGCATTTCCATTTACTAAGGTATGGTATTCTATATTCATATTATCTAATTCATCCATTATAAACTTTGCGGTCTTTGGTAAATCCAGTCCTATTTCTGGTATTTGATGAAGTTCTCTTCTCCAGTTAATTATATCTTCTTCTATTTTCTTTACTTCTTGGATTATATTGAACATATCTACATCACCTCAATGATTAATTTAGCAAACTATACCGTATATAAAGCTATCTTCATTTCATTATATCTCTTATATCTGTAATGTCTCTAATTATATCATATAATCCATCTTAGTATTACTCTAACTATTATATATTATTGTTCCGCTTTCTCCAACCAATGCTTCCTTTGCTTTTTCTAATGAAGCTATTATCGCTTGTCTTCCTTTTCTTGATTTGGCAAAATTTACTGCCGCTATTACCTTTGGAAGCATACTTCCCGGTGCAAATTGTCCTTCTTCTATATATCTATAAGCCTCTTCTATAGACATCTTATCTAAATTGGTTTGGTCTTCCTTTCCAAAGTTGATAGCTATTCTATCCACAGCTGTTAGGACAAATAAATAATCTGCATCAACTAATTCTGCAATTTTGCCGCTAGCGAAATCTTTATCTATTACACCGTTAACTCCTTCATAGCCAAAGTCTTTTTTAACTACTGGAATTCCGCCACCACCAACTGTTATTACTATATGTCCATCCTTCACTAGAGTTTTTATACATTCTTTTTCAACTATGTCTATAGGTTTTGGTGAAGCTACTACTCTTCTATATCCTCTCCCAGAATCCTCTATCATTTTATAGCCCTTTGCTATTACTAGTTTTTCTGCTTCTTCTTTAGAATAAAATCTTCCTATAGGCTTTGTAGGATTCTGTAAAGCTTCATCATTTTCATCTACTACAACTTGAGTTACTATAGTTACCACATCTTTATTTATATTTCTTCTATTTAACTCTTCATATATTCTATTTTGGAGATGGTATCCAATATATCCCTGACTCATTGCAATACATTCTGGAAAAGGCATAGATACTTCTTCCATAGCTAGGTTAATCATACCTACTTGAGGCCCATTTCCATGAGCAATTATTACTTCGTGCCCTTTCTCTATAAGGTCTACTATTGGTTTTGCCGTTTCCTTTACCAGCTCAAATTGTTCTTTTGGAGTATCTCCTAAAGCATTTCCTCCTAAAGCAATTAATATCCTGCTCATATTTCCCTCCTAGTTATTTTTATTAAACTCAAGAATTGCCTTTTTAAAACATTCCATTGGTGGACTTACTAAACCTGCACCAACTTGTCCTATACCTGCAACCTTATGAGCCATTCCAGTATTGATTATAGGTAAAATACCTTTTTCAATTACTTTAACTATATCTATTCCTATGGCAGAACCACGAAAGTCTAAAGTTGGAATAGAATAATTTGTATTTTCACCTACAGTTATTTCATACATTTTTTCACTATATCCAATGGCATCTTCTACAGTTCCTCCTACAAACTGAACTATAGCTGGAGACCCACCCATGGCAAATCCTCCTATGCCCATGGTTTCTGTAATAGCACTATCTCCTATGTCTGGGTTAGCATCTTCCTCTTTAAACCCTGGGAACATCAGTCCTTTTATCATATTTGCAGGAGCAGTAAACCATTGGTCTTCACCAAGACCACTTACTCTTATTCCAAAATCTACACCGTTTCTTGCCATTGTAGTTACCACAGTAGAATTTTCTACTCCATGAGCTGCATCTGTTGCAACCTTACAGGATGGCATAGATAGATTTAGGAAATAATGTTCATTCATCTTTATGAAATTTAATACTCTCTTTTTTATATCTATATCTACATCAGTATCTATGATATAAGAAGTTATTTCCCTAAAGAATAAACTAGTAGCCGCCTTGTTCCTATTATGACATTCATCTCCCATATGAACTGCTTGAGAAATTATAGACTTTATATCTATTCCTCCATCAATACTCTTTAAAGCCTTTTTCATAGTAGGTGCAAACTCTTCTTCTATCCATTTAAGTCTTTCTATAACTTCATCATTAAATGCACCATATCTTAGAACCTTTCCTAATCCCTCATTAATTGTACAATAACCATAATTTCCATATGTCTTGTTATATACTACATGTACTGGCATAGAAGGAGATACTATACCTGCCATAGGTCCCACAGTACAGTATTCATTACAAGGTGAAAACTCAATTTCTCCCGATGATGCTATCTTTATTGCTTCTTCTTCATTTTTAGCTCTGCCTTCATAAATTAAAGCTCCTATTACGGCTCCCTTCATTGGTCCAGCCATTCTTTCCCATTCTATAGGTGGTCCCGAATGGAGTATTATATTTTCCTTCATCCCTGGGATTACATTTATTGCCTTATCTATATCTATGAGCATAGGATGAGAATTCATCATTCTTTCTACTGCCTTTTTATTAGCCTCTTTTATATCTTCTCTACCAGATAATCTATCAATTATATTTAATAATTCTATATCTCCACCAGCAGCAGGTACCCAATCTAGTTGCAATACATCTTGCCCCTGAAGTTCTAAATCATCTTTAAATTTGCTTGTCCCTATATTTAATATCTTTAATTCTTGTGAAAACAAATTATTAATACCACTCATGTCAAACCCTCCTATTATGATAATATTTCTATTACTATATTGGCTGCTTCAATATTACTTTCTGCAATTAATACTCTTTCCTGCTCTAACATTTTTCTTTGTTTTTCATAATTTTGTTTATCAATATCTGTACCACAAATATAAGCTACAAATATTAAATTTCTTCCATGAGAATTAGCAATATTTTTTGCCTCTTTAATAGATTTTATAGTAACTCCTACAGGATCTTCATGAGACCCATATCCTAGTTCAAAATCCATGAGTATAACTCCTACTTCTTCATCCTTTGCTTCTTTTATTATCCTATCAAGCCTTAAAGTAGGCTCTATCATGGGATGAGGTTTTCCTACAGTAAATTCGTCTTCTCCTAAATCTAATAGTACATTCCCATGATAATCATTTATGTTCTCAAGCTTTTCGTTTTCGTTTTTAGCTACATTGCTTCTAACAGAGTCAAAGCTTCCCCTTAAAATAGATAGTGCTTCAGCACATAGTGTACCTCCACAGAATAATCCTCTAAAATATCTTTGTTCTGGCTTTAATGACTTCTTCAACTCTTTAGCATCTATAAATGAATTATTCTCTTTTTCAATTTCCTCTTTACATCCATTTGATAGCTCTACAGCTTTCTTTGCTGCTTCATAAAGTCCATAAACAAATATAGCTTTTGAATCCTTTTCATCTTCTTTATTTCCATCTATAAAACATATAACTACTGGTTTATCTACCTTCTTTATTTCCTCCAGTATTTTCTTTTCTACAGATTTTGCTGGTGGCTTAGAGATTAAAACTATTACTTCAGTATCCTTATCTCCACTTAAAGCCTTTAGCCCTTCTATCATCATAATTCCACCAATTTCTTCTTTAAGGTCTCTTCCTCCTGTTCCTATTCCTTGAGAGATTCCTCCTCCAAGTCTATGGATTTGAACCATGACCTCTTGAAGTCCTGTACCTGAAGCTCCAACTATTCCTATATTTCCATTTCTTACTTCATTGGCAAAACACAATCCAACATTGTTTATACTAGCAGTGCCGCAATCAGGTCCCATTACTAAAAGTCCTTTTTCTCTACCTATTTCCTTTAACTCTTTTTCCTCTTCTAGAGTTACATTATCACTAAACATCATTACATGAAGACCTTTTTCTAAAGCCTTTTTTGCTTCCCTAGCTGCATATCGCCCCGGTACTGAAATCACTGCTAAATTAGCATCTTCCATTTGTTGCAATGCTGCATCGATTGTCTTGGGGCTTTCTAATTCGCCTTTATTCTTCTTTTTATTTTTTGGACTTAAAAGCTCTTCTACTAACTTTAAAGCCTCCTCATAACTATTCTCATTTTCCGCCTTTATGGCAATTATTAAATCATTATTTCCAGCATCATCTGACTCCTTTGTAGCTAGTCCAACATTTTGTAACAATTGTTTATTCATTTCTGTTGCCATAGATACTACTGCCTCTTCTACTCCCTTTACATCTAGTATTTTGCTGGACAAAGACATCAAAGTAACAGAGTCATAATAGGCATTTTTTCTAATTATTGTATTTTTCATAGTTCTTATTCCTCCATATTGAAATTGTTTATTAATAAAATAAATGCAGTAACTACTCCAACAGCTAAGTCAGTCCCGGAAGAAGACCCAATATTCAGTAATCTTTCCAAAAATAAAAGGAACTGTTCTTTATCTCCATCTAAGAATGCATTTATAAAACTTAAAATATATTCTCTGGATTCACCTCTTAAAGTAATTGAAAGCATTTGTTTACTTACATCAGTAGTTGAGATTTTATCTATATCAATTAAATTTATTAATTTTCTTTTTATTTTATTGGAATAATCTGTTGAGATTATATTTAGTACGGATAAGAAACCCGTTAGAAAATCATCACCAGAAGGTGTTAACCCAATTCCAAATCCGATTAAGGAATTAATCTTAACTTCATCTATATTTCCATAATTTAAAGCATCTAAGAATACTTCTATTCTCCTCGATAATTCTTTTTCAATTAACCCGAGATTACAAGCTTTTACTTTTAAATAATTCTCTAAATAAAAATATCTACATCCACCATTTGAACCCTTCTCTAAAATAAAATCATTAAAATATCCTATATTTTTCATTATTAAGTTTTTATTTAAATCTCTTCTCTTTTCTACATTAGGATTCCACAATATACCATTAGATCCCAAATCTATTTTTACTTTATCCTCTATAATTAGGCTGTTGTCCATTTTAAATAATCTATTTCCTTCTTCTAAATCCAAATCTTCAAAACTTATATTTCTATTGTCTATTCTCAAGGTGAAGGGACTATTATCTATACTTTTAGATCCTATGGTATACATATTGTCTTTATTATCTAAAAAGTTTATAGTTCTAGAGTAGATGCTGTGGATTTTGCCTACCCTCTCTAAATTCCTATTCTCATTAAAAAATTCAATGAAGTGTTTGTCATAAGCATAAGCACTAAAACTTATGATTTCATATCCATCTTTCTCCATAGACCGTCCCTTCCTCTTAGTTAATCCTTACTCATTATCTGGTAGACATAAATCTAAGATTATTGATACTAATCCTGCTGGAACTACTCCAGATGTCAAGAAAAGTTGTATATCTCTAGGCAAATTTTGAGTTGCTTCCGGTACTATATTTAATCCTATACCAAGTCCTAAGGATATTGCGATTATAAGCATGTTTCTACTATTCATTTTTATATTTCTCAATAAAGATAAGCCAGATACAGCTACCATAGAAAACATGGCGATAGCTGCCCCTCCTAATACTGGTTCTGGCATTATAGCTATCAAAGAACCAAATTTAGGAAATATAGATAGAACTATTAAAATAATTCCTCCTATCTTTACCACATGTCTGCTAAATACACCTGTTAAGTTAACTACTCCTATATTCTGAGTATAGGAAGTATTGGGAAATCCGTTAAATAAAGCTGCTATACTACTTCCTAATCCATCGGCAATTACTCCTCCACTCATTTCTTCGTCAGTGGCTTCTCTGCCTTCTGCTCCGATAGTAAGGGCAGATATATCTCCTATGGTTTCTATTGCTGTGGCAACGTACATGAAAAGCATGGCTATTATAGCAGTTGGTTTAAATGACCATTTATATGCAAAGGGCTTAGGTAGTGAAATCCAGCCTGATTCCATCACTGGAGTTATATCTATTATTCCTAAAAAATAAGATATTAAATATCCAGATACTAATCCTATTAGTATTGATGAGGATTTTAAGAATTTGTTCTTGCTCTGATTAAATAAAATTATTATGACTAAAACTGTTGTTGAAATTAGTAAGCTTCTTAAATCTCCCATATTGGTGCTTCCACCTGCTGCTTGCTTTATACCAACAGGTATAAGTGTTATTCCTATTGTTAGTACTACTATGCCTGCTACTAAAGGTGTAAATATTTTCTTTAATCTTAGGAGATTTTTCCCTAAAAACACCTCAAATAATCCTCCGATAAAGCTAGCACCTAAAACTCCACCTATTCCAAAATCTTTGGCTATGGCTAAAACTGTAGATATAAAAGCATTGCTAGTCCCCATTACTATAGGAAGCCCTGAACCTATCCCTTTATGTTTCATTATCTGTATAAAGGTTGCTACTCCAGCCATAAATAAAGCACATTGTATTAAAAATGTTGTTTCACTTGGTGGTAAATCTAATAAAGCTGATAATAAAAGGGGTACAGTAATATTGGCAGCAAACATAGCTAATATATGTTGAAATGCTAAGGGTATGGCTTTGGATAACTCTGGCTTATCTTCAATACCATAAACAATATCCATTTCCGTTTTTTTATTTTCCATAATATCACCTCTGTTTTATGAAAGGGATATATCATCGCTATATCCCTTTCATATAGTTTTTTATATTACTACGACTGCAATTATAATCAGTAAGGCTAATGCTCCTAATATATATCTTAGATTTCCCTTTATAACGTCTATTATGTCTATTTCAAAACCTTTTGATAGGGCTGCAACATTTATCTGAACAGGACTTATTTGAGTTCCAAGTCCTGTTGCTATGGCTACAAAACCCATGGCTTCTGAAGGTAGTCCTAATGCTGATAAAGTAGGAAGTATCAATGTTAGAACTCCGGCCGCAAATGCTCCAGAAGGAATAGCTATTAAAAATGCTATAATCATTGCTACAGGTAGTATTATTGCTTCTGGAACATTACTTGCTAAGGCTGCTATTTGCTCAAAGGTTCCCAGTTCTCCAATCATATTTATGAATGCTAGGAACATTCCTACTGCAAATAAAGTAGTTAATATAAATCTAGAGCCCTCAATCAATGCCTCACAGGTTTCATCTATATTAAGAGGAGTTAAGAGCACTGTTAAAATACTTGTGAAGATAACCGCTGTTGCAGGTGTAAATAGATTTATTCCAATTAATGAATTTAAGGCATTTCCACCTACTACCATTACTAATAGGGCAATTGCTGGTATAGATTGTTTTAGCAGAGTACCATTGCTTTTATTTTCATCATTGTTTTCTTTTTTAGCATTGTCTTTTGTAAGAGCCCCTCTTTTATAAACACCATAGATAGCTAGTCCAGCAGCTAGCAAATAAAAAGCTATAGTATATGGTCTCATAGCCGCTGCGTGAGATATTACATCTCTTCCAACACTTTCTGCCGCTAATACTGTTTCTGTTGATGCTGGAGATGTGGTAAATCCTACTGCTGAAACTATTGCCATTGCTACAATAACCTCAGGAATTGCCCCTACTGCAGCTGCCGCTAATGGTGCAGTAACCATGGTATTTCCTGCACCCATTCCTGCCATATATGTTGCAAAACCTTGTATTAAAACTATAATTCCTGCTAGTATACCTATCTTTCCCTTTAAACTCCTTCTAGCTAATTCTACTAAAGATTCTATACTTCCAGCTTTTGAAACCATTGCAGCTGATGCAGCATAGATTATTGGAACTGTAATGCCTAACATATTAGTTATACCACCTACAAACATTTGGCTTGCTTTTGACATCTCTAATCCACCTATTAAAATGGCTAGAATTCCTCCTATTAATCCCGCAAAAAGCATATGCTGCTTTTTAAATAAAAGTGCTAATACTACAACTAATGGTATTATATTTATTAACAAACTCATGCCTAGTCGCCTCCTTATTGATTATTTATTACATTAGTTCCAAAAATATCATTTTTGAAGTATCCATATATATTAGCTTGTCTGATTATTGAATCCACTTTAGTTCCGGCATCTATAACTATGAAGTTTGCTTTATTTCCTTCTTTGATATTATAATCAAATTTTAAAGCTTCTCCAGGAATAATAGACACCATATCAAATAATTTATTTAGGTCTTTTTCTCCACCCATATGACATCCATGAGCAGCTATTAATATTTCTTCCAATAAGTTTCCATTTCCAAAAGGATTAAAGGGATCTCTAATGTTATCAGATCCAATTGCTACAGGTATATCATGGTCTAGTAAATATTTAACTGGAGCTATGCCTCTTCTAATATTTATTTTATCTGCTCTTCCCTGTAGATATAGGTTAGTAGAAGGTAATGAAATTATATTTATCTTTGCTTTTTTAACCAACTCAACAATAGGTAATATAATTTCCTTTTCATTTGCCGATAGACTACAGCAATGACCTGCTGTCACTCTACCAATATATCCATTAGCTATAGTCAACCTTGCCAAATCATTGATTATTAAAGAATCAGCATCATCGGTTTCGTCTATATGCATATCAATATCTACATCATATTTCATTGCTAAATCAAATATCATATTCATATGCTTTATTGGGTCTTCTTCTATTCCAGGTATTCCACCAACTATATCAGCTCCCATCTTTAAGGCTTCCTCCAGATAAAAATAGGACCTACTATTTTTTATTATCCCATCTTGAGGAAAAGCTACTATTTGAATATCCATTGATTCCTTATATTCTTCTTTTAATTCTAATAAAGCTTCAATTGATTTTAGTTGAATCTTATCATCTACATCTATATGAGTTCTAAGGAATCTAGTTCCATTTCTAAAAGAAAGATCTAAGATCTTCTTAGATCTTTCTTTTACATCTTCTTTTGTCATACTATGTTTATATTTACTCATGATTTCAATTGCTTCATATAAGGTACCACTTTTATTTATTACTTTTTCTCCTATTAAAGCCTTATCAAGATGCATATGACCATCTACAAATCCGCTTATAACTATCCTATTCTCTAAGTCTATAATTTGGGTATCTAGGTCTATAGGTTCAATATCTTTTTCGACCTTTTCAACTAATCCATCTTTAATATAGACATCTTGTATTTCATTAACGAAAGGGAAATATCCATTTTTCAAGATATAATCCATTTAGCCACCTCAATTCTTATATTATTTTTCAATAATAACAGCCACAGGACCTCCACCAGCTGGACCTTGATGTTCTGCACCACCTGATACATAAACCATGGGATCTCCTACAATTGAAGCTATAACACCATTTACTACTGCCCTAGCATGACGAGTATGATTTATATCTGAGTCTGTTAACATGGTGTTTCTTCTATTTCTTACATATCCATCTGGAGAAGCTTCTGCCTTAGCAAGTATATTCACTATTCTTTTCTTATCTTCTTCATTTGGCAGTTTATCTATGTCTAATCCACTATTAATCATAGCTTCAATAACTCCTTCTAGATCTATGGCATCCTTCATGACACTATGACCTATCCTATATTTACTAATGGAGTTTTTAGAATTACCCATCAATATGATTTCGCAGTTCATTAATTCTACTCCTGCAGAAGTTGAAGCCACTTTTGAATATAAAGACCAATCTTTTAATATAGTCTCTTCTGTAACTTTTGCTTCTTCTACTTCATCTAAAGCAACAGCCACTCCTAAAGCAGAAGCTCCTCTTGTATATCCCATTGATTTGTAAGTGTCTTCTACAACAACAGATTTTCCTCTTGATTTTGCTTCTATAATCCTATCTGAAGTCAATAAAGGACATTTTATCTGTACAAAATGAACATCTTCCTTTTCTTCAATTCCCGCTGATTCCATAAGCTCTAAAACTACTCTTTTTACTTCTTTAACCATAGTTAAAGTACCCATTTCTTCAGGTAAAAAGTCTCTAGTAAAACCTACACTTACAGCTAAGGATTTTTCTTCTGTTTTTACCTCTTCTACTTCTTTTTTAGTGAAAATAGTAGCATGGGGAGTCATTACCCCTTCAGTTCCACCAGACATTACAAAAGCAACCTTTTCTTCTACTTCTTTTTCAGTTTTCCCTAACTCTCTAGCTAAAAAACTTCTAAAGGAAGCTGTACAAAATCCTCTGGTAAAGTCATTTACACAACCATTACCTTCCGTTTTACCTAAAACAGCCACAATTTCTTCAGGTATAATCTCACCCGTTTCTATTAATTTTTTCAAACCAACTACATCATCTGGTCCTGCCATAGGAATCTTATACACTTTTACGTCCATCATTGCTTTCTCCTCCTTATTCATATTGATTAGTTTTCCTCCATTTGTTGAAATTTAATAATTTATTTGAAATTAAAAAATATTTTAATTTTTCCCTTGACAAAAGCATATCATACACCTTTTTTATAGTCATCATTATATCTAGCCAAAAAAAATGGGTCCCATTGTCAACTATTGACAATTGTACCCATTTTATTACTCTTTCCATTATTATATATATATAATTATCTTTGATTTGATGCAAGCCATAGATAGATATTATATGCTAATACTAATTCTCCAACTTCAAATCCGTTATCTATCTTTATTCCCAATTCTTTTATCCTATCTATTCTATATCTCAAAGTATTGTAGTGTATAAACAAACTCTCTGCTGATTTCTTAACATTAAAATTTTCCTCTATTAAAACCTTTAAAGTTTCCATTAACCTCATATCATTTACCTTATCGTATTCTATTATTTTCCCTAGCTTATTATTTACATATCTATTTAGAATCTCTATATCCTTTACTTCTTTTATAATATTAAACATCTCATAATCACTATAATGACTTACAAAGGAATTTTGATTTAAAATAGAACCTGTGATTACACTGCTTTGAGCTTCTTTATAGGCTAAGGAAAAACTGTCCATATCCTTTGCCGTATTAGATATCCCTATCCCTATCTTAACTTTATCTCTTAGCCTTTCTACGATTAATTTTCCCACTTCTATGCAATTTTCTTTAATGTTGTTCATAAATATAACATTAATAAAAATTACAATGGAATCATCTATATACACAGTTTTAATTTTATTGCTATTTATTAATAATTTCTCCTCAAGAATTTTTTCTATATACCTCGAGTCTAAAATATATTCATATAATATCTTTTTCTTTTTATCATCTTCCATTAATAATTTTGCAATCATTATTACCTCTGGAAATTCCATATTCCATCCAAAGGTTTTAGCTTTATTGATAGTATCTATAGGAGAATCTATCTTTCCCTGTAATATATCTCTAATAAATGCGTCTTGAAAACTTTTCTCCTTCTCTAATACGGCATAATTCTTATAGAACACAGATGCTATTAATAGAGAAGCTTGCTCGACAGCCACTATTAAACTCTGATTATTAACTTCTCCTTTTAACAGTACGATGTATCCAAATCTAGTCTTTCCTGCATTTATATAATGTTTTATATAGGATTCTTCCTCATATTCTATATCTTTTACTTTAACTTTAAATCTATTATTTCCATGGTTATTAGAAAATGATATTATAGATACTTCCTGTTCCTCTAAATCTTTAGACATATGTGTAATATTTAAATCATTATCTAATAAAAGAACTGGAAACTTTACTATTTCAGATAAATTATTTACTAACGAATCTATATCTTCTCCTTTTAGAAAAAGCTTCATCAGGCTTTCATGGACGTGATTTCTAAAATTTAATATATTTATATGTTTATTTAGGGATAATTCAAGGATTTCAGTTACCAGCTTAGATAAATTGGCATCCTGTGGCAGCTCTATAATTGGAAAATCCAAATCATCGGCTTGCTTTATCATGGTTGGTGGTATTTCCTTTATATACCTTATAGGTTTTATACATATGCCAGCTAAATTTAGTTCTACTGATTTTGGAATAAGTTCATTGGTGGCAGTTTCATTGTTATATATTGGATATAAAGTGGTAATCAGCAGACTATGAGTATCTACATAGGGAAATATATCTGGAACTTCCATTAATGTTGCGTTATTTACTATATTAGATAATCCCTTTTTACCAGCAACTATTCTAGCATGTTTAAATCCATCTAATTCTAATACATCTTTTACTGTTATAAGCATATTAATCACCCATTTCTAATTTAGATAATCATCTATTAATCTTTCTATAGCAGTACTGAAATTATTGGTATAGTCAATATAGATAATATATGACTTATTATATTGAATTTTAAGGCAAACTCTATTTCACAATCATGTTTTTGAGTTAAGACTACAAGTAGTATTGCTGTTGGTAATGATTGCATTGTAACTACTATACTTGTAAGGAGCTGTGGTGCATTTATAGCCTTAAGTAATAATAATGCCACAATTGGAGCTACAATTAATTTAATAAAACAAGCATAATATATATCCTTATCTCCTATTATTTCCTTTAATTTCAGCTTAGTCATTTTTTCACCCAATATTAGCATTGATAATGGTGAGGTAAGTGCTGACAACATTGAAAGAGGCTTACTAACTACATAAGGCATCTCTATTTTTAGTATAAACATTATTGTACCTAGAAATACTGCAATTAATGCTGGAGTTTTCGCTAATATTTTAAATGGTGATTGTGTTTTTTCCTTTGAAAGTATTCTTTCTCCATAAGTCCACAATATAGTATGGTAAGGTATCATAAATACAGAGGCATAAAGCACCGCTTCTTGTCCAAACAATTCAAATATCAAAGGAAGCCCCATAAATCCTGAGTTAGGAAATGATGTACCAAATATTAAAACAGCTTTTTTCTCTCTAGGATATTTTATAAAAAGAATCTTAGATATTAACACGGTGATAACATGTATTCCTACAGAATATACAACTATTAATAATACTCCTCTTAATGTATCCTTTGAATAACTCATATTAAAGGACGAAATTATAAGTGCTGGTAAAGCTATTGCTGTAAGTACTTGGGTCATACCCTTGGATATATCTTCATTTATTATATTTTTCTTTGTTGCTATATATCCTACTGCCATTAGTATTGCTAATACTGTGACTTGCTGTATTACAAAAGATGTTTGCATATTGTTCCCCCTCAATCTAAATTACTTTTATTATATATATTTATTTTATTAAAAAACTAGGTGGAGAACGCCTAGTTTTGGAATCTATATCTTCATTATATCTTTAAATTCATTTAATTTACTTCGGCTAACAGGTATCTTTTCCTTTACTCCAGTTAATTCCAAGGCATATGTGGCATTATACCAAGGAATTATGCTTTCTATAAAATCTAAATTTACTAAATAACTTCTATGGACCCTAAAAAAGTTGGGATAGTTTAGTTGTTCTTCTAAGCTGTTTAGTGTTATACGAGATTTAAAGTTTCCTTTAGTAGTTATTATATATGCATATCCATCCAAACTACTAATATATACTATATCAGAATGATTCAAAACTATTATCTTGTCTTTTTCATTAATATATATCTTTGTACTCTTATACCCTTCGTCTTTGCGTAATTCTCTGACTATTTCCTCTATTTCTTTTATATGCCATTGATTCTCCTCTTTGTTTAATCTTAAGATTTTTTCAATGGTTTGTCCTAATCTGGATCTCGATATAGGCTTTAATAAATAGTCTACTGCATTGACTTCAAAGGCTTTTATTGCGAATTCATCATAAGCTGTTGTAAATACAATTACAGTTCGTCCCTTCTCTTTCATAATAATATCTGCAACTTCTAATCCACTCATTTGGGGCATTCGAATATCTAAAAAAATTAAATCCGGTGCTAATTCTTTGTTCTTACTTATAGCTTCATATCCATTAGAAGCCTCTCCAACTACTTCCACTTCTTCAAAATGTCTAAGCAATGAAATTAATCCCTTTCTCGCATAGTCCTCATCGTCAACAACCAGACACCTCAACATTGAGTTCAACCTCCCTTATTTTAGGAATCTTCATTGTTACAGCTGTCCCTTCATTATATCGACTATTTATTTCCAGTCCATAATTTTCTCCATATTTGTTTTTTAACCTACTGTTTACATTAGTCAATCCTATGGAGTCATTTTTTTTTCCATTATTAAATATCTTAGATAAAAATTCTTCTTTAATTCCTATACCGTTATCTTCTACAATTAAAATGGTTCTTTCTTTTTCATCTATAGCTGTTATCTTTACTGTACCTCCTTCTATTTTTTCAAATATTCCATGATTTATTGCATTCTCAACTATAGGTTGGAGTATCAAAGGCGGTAAGTAACAATCTAAATTATCAGGTATATTAAATATGACTTCTAATTTTGACCCGAATCTGGCTTTCTCAATTTCAACATACGACTTTATGTATTCTATCTCTACATATATATTTACTTCCTCAGGATTCTGTTGCAGATTTTTCCTAAAGCAAGCTCCTAAATGTAATAATAGTTCTTTAGCTTTTTCCGGCTCCGTTTCAGTGCAAAAAGCTATAGTATTTATTGAGTTAAACAAAAAATGAGGATTTATCTGAGATTGAAGTGCTTTTAATTCAGCTTTTGCTAAGAGTCGCTTTTGATGTTCTAACTTGCTTAAAGCTATTTGAGTCGAGAATAGATCACCCAATCCTAGAGTTAACTCTAAATCCACTTTAGTGATGGAGTCTTCTTTCTCTTTATACAATGTTAAAGTGCCTATGGTTTCAGTGTTCTCTTTAAGTGGAACAATAATCGCTGAACCTAAATTTTGCTTATCGCTATTAGAATCTATTTTTATATTTAATACTTTTGTATATCCTGTTTCTATAACTTCTCTTGTTAAAGCTTTTATATCATTTTCTTTAACCTCATAATTTCCCTCTTTAGATCCTACATATGATAATATATTTTCTTTATCCGTAAAAACTATAGCCTCAACATCTATCATTTCTTGTATTATCTTTGAAGTTGCCAGAGCTGTTTCTTCATTAAATCCTTTTATAAAGTATGGAAAAGATCTATTAGCTATTTGTAGAGTAACCTGTGCTTGTTTAGCAGCCACCCTTTCTTGTTCACTAGATATACCATCTATTATTGCAATGAACACAGCTATACCTGTGGAATTTAATATAATAATAGGAAGTGCAATTATTTTTACTATTCCTAGAGCGTCCGAAAAAGGTCTAGAAATCAGTAATATTAAACCCATCTGTATGCTCTCTACTATTATTCCTCCTACTGTTGCCATTACACATTTATTTTTACTTTTATAATATCTCTTGCTTAATAATCCAGATATTATTCCTGTTAGTATGGTAGCGGTGGTGCAAGCCATAGTGGTTAGTCCATTCATATCTATTATCATTCTATGAAAACCTGCTATAATCCCAGCTAATATGCCCACCATAGGACCACCTAAAAGTCCTCCTACAAAAACTCCAATAGCTCTGGAATTAGCAAGTCCTCCATGTATGTATATTCCTATATAAGTTCCAATTATCCCAAATACTCCAAAAATTACAGATAAAATTAACTTATCTCTAATTTCGATATTCTTCTTGGCTAATAATTTTTTAACTGGCTTTACCCTAGAAATTATAAAAGCAAGTATCATTATTATTCCAACTCTATTAACTAAATCAATAAATATAGTTGACATTTTGTCCTCACCTCTTATGTGCCATAAGTCAATTATATATCTTTTTAAAAAGAATTAACAGGGTTTATGTTCACAGAAAAAAGGATGGTCCCCACCATCCTCTTCTATCTATTATTTAAGCAATTCTGCCATTAACGCTCCTACACCTTTACCAAGCTCTACTTCAATTCCTGATTTATATAAAGCTCTTTCTATGGCTGCTATGGTGGAAACCATATCGTGAATATCTATATTACCCATATGACCTAGCCTAAACATTTTCCCTGCATAGGCTGCTAATCCTCCTGCTACAACTACTCCTTCCTCTCCTAAAACTTTCCTGAATTCCAGATCATTTATTCCATCCATATATAAAACATTTGATAATGTAACTGCTCTATGCTCTTTTTCTGCTAACAATGTAAATCCAATAGCTTCTAATGCTGCCTGCATTGCTCTTGCATTTTTTCTATGCCTTTCATATCTATTTTCTATTCCTTCTTCTTTGATTATTCTTACTGATTCTTTAAGTGCCCAAATCATATTTACTGCTGGTGTAGCAAAGTATTTTGAAGGATCATTCATAATTGGAAGCCATTTATCAAAATCAATATAATACTCTGGAATTCTTCCAAGTTCTTTTCTTCTCTCCATTGCTTTAGGTCCTGCCCATACTATTGCAAGTCCTGGCGCTACTCCAAATGCTTTCTGTGACCCAGTGATTAGAATATCTATATTCATATCATCTACATATTCTGGTTCAGCTGCAGTAGCACAAACTCCGTCAACTATATACATTGTCTCAGGGAACTTTTTCATTATTTCACCAATTTCTTTTATTGGAGCACAAACTCCTGTTGATGTATCAACATGAGTTACTGTCATAGCAGCATATTTCTTTTCACTTAATTTTGCTTCAATATCTTTTACAGGTACAATTTTTCCCCACTCACTGCTTATCACATCCACATTTATACCTTTTCTCTCTGCAAGATCAATAAATCTATCTCCAAAGAATCCATTTGATACAATAAGTAAATTATCACCTGATTTTAAAGTATTTGCTATACCCATTTCCATTGCCATTGTACCAGTTCCTGCAACAACGAAAACTTCTCCTTCTGTTTTCCATAGTGTTTTCAAATCTTCAACAAGTTCTTTAAAATCTTTAATAAAGTTAGAATCACCGAATGCAACTGTTTCTCTTCCCATTTGATCTTGAATTGACCTTACTACAGGTGTAGGTCCTGGGATCATTACTAATTTACGATTTCTCATTATTACTTCCTCCCCCTTACCATTATATTACTTAAGCCTTCATAATTAAGCCTATAAACTCCAAATCTTCATTTCCAGTATTTTTTATTGAATGTCCTTCGCCACTTTTACACAAGGTGAAATCTCCTGCTTTAATAATTATCTCGTTACCGTTATCGCTATAAAGAGCTTCACCTTTAAGTATATAATAAGCTTCTTGCTCTCCTTCATGTTTATGGAATCCTATAGAATTGCCTGGTTCTATAATATGCTTTGCATATAATCTACCATGTCCACAAAAATCTTCTGTCTCCAATAAATGTGTTCTATTGATTTCTCCTTCTCCCTGCATTAAATTTACAACTACATCTTTTCTTAATTCATCTGCTCTTCTCAACATTTTAATATACCCCCTATTTATTAAGATAATATTTGTACTAACCATGGTGCTAAAAATACAGTGATTAAACCTGCAACGCTTATGGCTAATGAACCCATTGCACCCTGTACTTCTCCTAATTCCATAGCCTTTGCTGTTCCTATAGCATGAGATGCTGTTCCCATGGCTATTCCCACTGAAACTTCATCTTGAATTCTAAACAATTTACATACAGCCGGTCCTATTACATTTCCAGTGATTCCTGTAAGGACTGTAACTGCCACAGTTAAAGCTGGCAGTCCTCCCAGCTGTGCAGCTATTTCTCTGGATATGGCCGCTGTTACAGACTTTGGTACAAGTGATAATGATACAGGTTCAGTTAATCCAAGGATTTTACTTAAATAGAATATACTAATTATTGATATACTACATCCAACTACTATTCCAACTACTACTGGAATACCACTGGTCTTTAACCTTTCTATTTGCTTATATAATGGAACTGCCAAAACTACTGTTGCAGGTCCTAAGAAGAAAGTAATTATACTTCCACCTTTATTATAAACCTCATAATCTATATCAAAAGATAATAATAATATTATTATCATACCTATCGCTATAATCAAAGGATTAAATATTGCTTTCTTAGTTTTCTTATTTATAAAAAGTCCTATTTGAAAAGCAATAATTGAAATAACGAATCCGAATATAGGCGTATCTAAATAGGCCATTATTTCATCTCCTCCTTTCTTCTACCTTTTAACGACTGTACAGTTAGCCCTGTAACTGCTATTACTAATGCTGTTGTTAGAATTATGACTGCTAAAATTGGTATCCATTGCTCCTTTATTAAATCTAAAGATGCTATTAATCCCACGCCTCCCGGAATAAACAGAAAAGTTAAATGATCTAGAAAAAATTTAGATACAGTCTCAATTTTCTCCAATTTTACTATTCCAGTAAGTAAACAAATTAATAATATTATCATTCCTAATACTGTAGCTGGAATAGGTATCTTTGTTATCTGCTGAGTAATATGCGCTATAAATAATATTCCAACTATGATAGCTAGCTCCTTAAGAATTTTCATTAATACCACCACCTTATGTTTAATAGATTCTATTTAACTTCATCTTTCCCCCTTTCTGTATTTCTAAGAGATAAATATTTCACATTAATATAGTAGAGTATTATCTTCATATTGATTATATGAAGTTTCCTATTTTTATACAATAATTTTGCTATGAAATGCTAACTATCATAGATAAAATACAAGATTAATTTATTGATTGACAATTAACAAATCAACAATACTAAATCCTTCATTTCCAATATAAAACAAAAACTAGGTAATATCTACCTAGTTCTCTGTTTAATCATTGCTTCCCTTTTCTAATCCAACCAGCTACTTCTACTGTTCTCTTTGCTTGATGTTTTACCGCATCTTTCACATCTTCAATCATATTTCCATCTTGACCTAGGGTAACGGAGGTACCGTAAGGATTGCCCCCTGCTTTATATATTGAGTCGTCAGTATATCCCGGTGGTACTATTATTGCTCCCCAGTGCATCATTGATGTATATAATGATTTTACTGTGGCCTCTTGGCCTCCATGAGCATTTCCTGCTGATGACATAGCTGATACCACTTTATTCGTTAATTTTCCTTGTGACCATATCCCACCTTGCATATCTAAAAATTGCTTCATTTGTGATGGTAAATTCCCAAATCTAGTTGGCATTGAGAAGATTATAGCATCAGCCCAATCTAAATCCTCTGATGTAGCTACTGGTATATCTTTCGTTGCCTCTACATTGGCTCTCCATGCTGGATTGGAGTCTATAGTAGCGTCTGGTGCTAACTCTTGAACCTTTCGTACTCTCACCTCTGCACCTGCTTCTAAGGCTCCTTCTTCCACCATTTTCGCTAATTTATAATTTGTTCCTGTTGAACTATAGTATATTACTGCTAGTTTAACTTTTTCCATTACCATTTCTCCTTTCAAAAATATATGTCAATTTGATATTATCCTTGAGTATTGATAATATACCCTTAAAGAAAAGACACTAAACACTTTTCATACTATACCAGGGTATTTATTGTTAGAAATGATAATAATATTCCAGCTAAAACTGATAAGACTAAATTTCCTTTTATATATGATATAATAGCTGCAATTCCAATACCTATGACAGTTGCTATTTTCATCCCATCAGCAGCAGTCAATACTCCTCTTATAATTAAAATGCTTAGGGAGGTATAGGGTATATATAAGAGGAATTCCTTCAGATTTTTATTTATATTTCTATTGTTTAATAATGCTAAGGGTATTAACCTCGGTAGATATGTGACTAGAGTCATACCTATTATTAGTGGCAAATAGCTTTTCATCTTATTCCTCCTCATTTTTCCTAAAGATAACCACTCCTATAGAAGAAGATATAATAATTCCAAAAATTATGTCCCAACCTGAAGTAAATATCTTAGAATAAAATAATATTACATAAACTACTGCTGATATTATAGATAAAAATAAAATATTCTTTGATTTCTTTATTTCTGGAAAAAGCAATGCTGCAAACATTGCATATAATCCTATACTCAAACTAGACTGTAAAGAAGCAGGAAGTATTTCTCCTACTAAATATCCAGCCATTGTACCTAATACCCAAGAACTATAGGCTAATATATTAATGACTAATACAAATGCTAGGTTAATCTTATCTTTATTGAAAGATATTACCGAGAATGTCTCATCGGTAATTCCAAAGGCTACTATTGGCAGAAACTTCTTATTCATATCTTGAAACTCTACTGCTAATGATGCTGACATCATCATATGTCTTAAATTTAGTAAAAATGTTGCAAGTATTATACTGCCTGTAGAGACTCCAGCTCTTATAAAATCTAATGCCATAAATTGACTAGCACCTGCATATACCATCATAGATAAAAGGCTTGTATCTCTAAAGGTCACATCAGTATTCTTTGATAGTAGACCAAAGGCCATGGCTATGGGAAAGTATCCTATTACTATAGGTAATACAGCTACAAATCCTTCTTTTATTTTATCTATTTCAGTCTTTTCTTTAGTCATATGTCCTTCCCCCTTTTGTACTTTACTGTAACAGAAAATTAATAATATTATATTAGTATTCTCACAAAAATTCAAGGAAAATGAAATAAGTATCAAAAATGGTGCCTGGCACCATTTTTGATACTTATTCTATTGAATAGTAAATTTGTCTAACTTTTTATGTCAGATAAAAACGGTTTGTTTTTACCTATATATCTCTAGCCAGCAACGCTGCCCCAATGGAGCCTGCATATCTAGCTAATGGACTTGTTTGTACTTTTGTTCCCAGTTTTTCTGAGAGAAGTTCAACAAAGGGTTCTACTTCACATAGTCCTCCTGTTAAAAATATAGTATCTGTAGCACCATGTTTGTGTAAAAGAGCATATACTCTTCCTGTAATTGAGTTTATTATACCTCTGGCTATACCTTCTCTTTTAGTTCCAGATCCTATAAGACTTATAACCTCAGATTCTGCAAATACTGTACACATACTAGTTATATTTATATCTTCTCCTGATAATGCCATTTGGCCTAGTTCATCTATACTAACTCCCAAGGTATTTGCCATTAGTTCTAAAAACCTACCAGTACCTGCAGCACATTTATCATTCATTGTAAAATTAGATACCTTACCTTTGTCTAAAGTAATTATCTTCGTATCTTGTCCACCTATATCTATTACTGTAGAGTCTCTACCTAATAGATAATGAGTTCCTTTACCATGGCAAGTAATTTCTGTAATAGTTTTATTTGCATAAGGTACGGATATTCTACCATAACCAGTAGCTACAACCTTTGATTCGTCTATTTTTATATTTTCTTTCTCTAACCTTTCTCTAATTGTTTTTGAAGTTTCTATACTGCTCCACCCTGTAGGCATAGTGAAATTTTCTATTAGCTTATCATCATTAAACACTGAAACCTTAGCAGCAGTAGAGCCTATATCTATACCAATGTAATGCATTTTTATCATCCTTTACTATTTTGCAGTAGCTGGTCTTTCTATTGTTTCTAGAAAAGCCTCAACCCTTACTTTTACTTGTCCTGTATCTGAATCTGAGTAATCAGTTTCTATTTGGATAAACGGAAGATTCAATTTTTCTTGAACAAATTTCTTAACTGTAAAAGATTCTATATTATATGTGTGGCATGCTTGCCAAGTCAAATCTACTACTCCATCTACATCATATTCCTTAGCTAATCTCTCTATTAAATCTAATCTTCCATTATTATTTGTCATACATGAACAAGGAGTAGAAAGGTATTTTTCTGCTAAAGCAGTTATAGGATCTTTATTTTCATCTACCAGAACATCTAATCCCTTATATCCAGTACAATTTTCTAAGGCTACTACAGATGCACCAGCTTCTTCTAAAGCTTTCAGTACCTTTTCTGAGCCAGCTCCTATTGGGCAGCCTGTAAGTAATATCCTAGGTGCTGTTTCATCGAAAGCATATATTCCTTTTTCCATTCTATCTTCTATTTCAGCTATTAATCTTTCAATTAAATTAATTCCTGATTCTTTATCTACATTAAAACCTTTTAACCATTGAGCTAACATCATATCCATTCCTGATAATGGTGCTGGTTTATGAGCATTTAGTTTATGTAGTCTCTTCATTGCATCTCTTTCTCTATTCATAAGTTTTATAGCATCTTTTAGTTTTTCATCTGTTATTTCTACTCCAAGCTTTTCTTCTATGAAATTTTTAAATTTAACCATTTCTTTTTTCCATAAATCTAGTGAATCTTCATCGTTTGCAGTTTGTGGCAGATTCATAATATGCATTGGTTTTATTTTTCCCATTAATTCATACATTTTTTTCTTTCCATCACATGTAGTTTCTGCTAAAAGTAAATCTGAAAAATAAAAATATGGACATTTATCTGTAATTGCAAACCCATAGCTAGATTTAATTAATGGACATAGATTTCTTGGTAATTCCTTTTCTGCATCTTCAATAGGTGCTTGGGTTGTACCACATAGAGTTACAGGTATTGCATCTGCTGCTAATGCTATTTCTGAAGGTGAAAACACGCAATACATCCCTACAACTTTTTTACCTGCTTCATGGGCTTCTTTGATTTTTACTGAATTTACACCTCTTAAGCCTTCAACTTCTTCCATTATCGATGGTCTCATATTTCACACGCTCCTTTTATAAGATTACATACATATTAAAGTTTATCATGTAAAAAAACCATCTACCAATTATTTTTATCAATAGGTTGATGGTCTTGTATAGGTAATATTAATAAGAAGCAATATGGATACCCGTTAATTATTTGTCTTCAAATAATCATTTATCGCCGCTCCAAGTCCTTTAACTCCTAGAACTGAGCAGTGAATCTTGCTTTGTGGTAGTCCATCTAAGGCATCGATAAGTTCTTTTTCCGTTATGGCTAGAGCCTCTTCTATAGTTTTGCCTTTTGCCATTTCTGTTATCATACTACTTGTAGCTATAGACGCCGTACATCCAAATACTAAAAAGCTAATATCTGTTATTATATTATCCTTAACTTTAATATAAATGGTTAAAGAATCACCACATTTTAAATCTCCATAAGTACCTTCTCCGTCAGGATCTTTCATACTACCTACATTTCTTGGGCTCATAAAGTGCTCTATTACTTTCATTGAGTACTCTGAATACAACTTTATCACTTCCTGTTTATATAATAGTGGTTATCATCTTTATTTTACCACAGAATAATATTTTAATATAATAATTTAAACATAAATATCTGAAAACTCTACATGTATTCTTTCCGCATTAAATGTATTTTCTTCATTTTTGGCTATAAAATCATTATCAATAATCTTATCTGGCAATTCTATTATAAACTCAGTTCCTCTGCCAAATTCGCTCTGCACTGATATAGTTCCTTCATGTAACTCAACTAAGGATTTAACTAGAGATAGACCAATTCCAGACCCCTCTGTCCTTCTTCTAAGAGAATTCTCAACTTGACCAAATCTATCAAAAATCATTTCTAGTTTGTCTTCTGGAATGCCTATGCCATTATCCTTCACAGAGATTTTAACTTTTGCCTCTTCATTATAAATATTGACTTCTATCTCTCCTCCCCTTTCCGTAAACTTAATTGAGTTTGATAATAAATTTAACATGATTCTCTCTACCATATCCGCATCAAAAGCAATTATCTTTTCCTCTACATCTGTGTCAAATATAATACTTATATCTTTTAACTTTGTATATTCTACAATAGACATAGTTATATCTTCAACAACCTTTACAATATCATTATTACACAATTTAATTTTAATATGGTTATCCTCAATCTTATTTATATCAATGAAGTTATTAATTAATCTCAATAGTCTATAGCTATTTTGCTTTTGCAGCTTAATATACTTATTAAAAATACCATAAAATTCCTCGTGATTAGTTATATCGGAGCTTTCCAACAACTGTATACTTCCCAATATAATATTTAGCGGTGTTTTAAATTCATGTGATATTGTAGTTAAAAATTCAGATTTTAAATTATTATACTCCTCTTCTTCTTTAGCCTTTATGTCAAGAGCTTCCACCATACTATCAAAGGCTTGTCCAACATCACCTAAATCATCCTCTTCACTAATACCCGTCTTTACATTTAAATCTCCTGCTTTAACTTTCTGTGCTGCTAATTTTAATTTATCTATTGATTCAGCAAAACCACTGGATAGCATCATAGCTATACTGAAAGATATTATATAAATTAAAACAAATATTAGTATGTTTTTTATGGATAACTGTCTTCCACTTGCTAATACTTGTTCTACAGGAGTAGTTACAAAGCTACTCCATCCAATCTCCTTGATAGGATAATCTACTCCCATTCTTTCTACTCCATCTTGTTCAGAATATCTGGAACGTGTTTTAACGATTTCCCCTTTTAATGCTCGTCTTGCGGGTGAATCTTCTCCTGCCTTTCTTTTTTCAACCTGAACATTATCACCTACAAGTTGATATACAATATTTCCATCTCTATCGACTAATCCAAATGTACTTCCAGCTCCTATTCTATTTATTGGAAAAATATATTTCATATCCTTAGCTTCTATTGTATTGATAACTATACCCTTTAATTCTCCATCATCCCTAATAGCTCTAGAAATAGAAATTATCAATTCACCATTGACAGCACTATATTCCAAACCTCCTATAACCTTCTCTTTTCCACTAATGATCTCCTTATAAGAGTTTCTTCCACTTATATCTATCATCATATCCTTTTCATGTGAACTTATATTCACAATTCCTTCAGGAGTCGACCAATAATAGTGTATCTTAAATAGCTGATTATCTGAAACAATACTTTTAAGATGATCTTCTATATATTCGCTTCCTCTCTCAGGATGTGCAATCAGAGACCTTCCCAGTATATACTGGCTTGACCATGTTCTCTCTATAAAGTTCATGAATGCTAAATTGATTGCTTCTGCATAATCCTGACATACTTCTAATTCCGTTTCAATACTTGCTTCTACCCCCCTTTTTATTTCTGTAATCTTTAGTATAGATAAAGGTATTAATGTGGTAAAAATCAATAATATTATTTTTAGTTTGATACGATTTATTTTCAATATCTATCCCCCTAGATAACATATTTTTAAAATAAATATATCTCTACTATGGTGCTTTAATTTAATAACATTATAGCAATTCTTGAAATAATTAGCAACGGGTGTTGTTCTAGGGGTAAAATAAAATCAAGAGCCTCATGATTTCTCATGAACGCTCTTGATCTCAAAGGAGGTCTATTTTACAGACCTATTTCTATCATTCCCTTTTCTGTTATTTCTACTCTTACTCTCAATACTTCTTCTAAAAAACTAAAAGGTACATAGGTAGATGAATCTTTAACTTCTGGCGCTGTACCAAGTTTTATTAGCATCTTTGCAAAATTATAATTGTCTTCTCCAATAGTTATAGCTGTCCATTGTGCCCCTTTTGTTAATTCTGCTGTTTTTGATTCATTGTTCCATTTTATCTCATATTCTAGGGCCTCAGCTATATCTCTAAGAGGTAGCATCATAACACCTTTTTCATTTTTATATAGTGACTTATTTAAAGTAATTTCCTTCTCATTGACAATTAATTTATCTAAAACCGTAATCTCTGGTTCTACTTTTACTTCTTCATCCTTGCCCATTACAATTATTTTCTCTGGTGTTGTTTGAGCAGGAATACTTTTTGTTGATATGGTATAGAAAACGATTAAATCTTTACCCCCTATAGCTCCCTTTTCTAATTGGTTACCATTTCTATCTATTTTAACTGTTTCAGCATCTACATTTAGCTTTAATGTTCCATCAGAACTTATCAAATCCTCGTTAAATTTTGATACATGTATAGTTCCTGATTCTTCAGCTTCTTTTACTACAATAACATCTGGTGTTAATTGTGGTGGCAAACTCATTGTCATTATAGTATTTTTGTCATAATATCCAGAAACAGTCATTCCTTTTTTAAGAGTATCTGAGGTTATGAAATCCTTAGTTTTATCATTTAAAAGAATCACTTCTTCATTTATATGAAATACCATTCCATTATATGGATCACTCTCATCATTTTTTACTAATATAGATAGATATTTTCCATTATTATTTACTTCGGTAATTTTTCCTTCATATTTAATATAATCTGCCATTACTACATCTTCAATTTGATCTACTTTATTAATTGGCGCAGATATGGGGATTATTTCTTTTCCATCAGATCCATTATCAGCTTTAACTGCAATTGGACTCAATGTAATACAAGTTGCCAATGATAATATTATATATTTTTTAGTTTTCTTCATTTCAATCCACTTCCTTTCTCCTACATTCTTAGTATATCAAGGATTTAGTTTGAAATGGTTACATTAGGTTTACAATATGGTTACATTAATTAAATCTTAAATCTTCCAATAACTAATTGTAGGTCTTGTGCTAAGCTTGCTAGATCTTCACTTCCCTTAGATATTTCTCCCATTGAAGCTGTTTGTTCTTCCATTGAAGCTGTTACTTCCTCTGTGGCAGCTGAATTTTCTTCGGCAATTGCTGAAAGATTTTGTAATCCGCTAAGTATTTCATCCTTCATCTTCTCCATCTCTACACTTGAAGAATTTAGTTCATCTACAGTCCTTTCTGTATCTTTCACTGCTTCTGATATTAACATATATTTGTCTTTGCTACTAACAACACTTACCGTCTGCTCTTTAATTATATCTTCTATTCTTTCCATTGTTGTTACTGCATTTTTGGCATTGCCTTGTAACTCACTAACTATTTGATTAATGGAATCCGTAGAATTTGAAGATTGCTCTGCCAATTTTCTAATTTCTTCTGCTACAACTGCAAATCCTTTCCCTGCTTCCCCTGCCCTAGCTGCTTCTATTGCCGCATTTAGAGCTAGTAGGTTCGTTTGTTCTGCTATAGATGAAATTATATTACTTGCTTCTCCTATCTTATTAGAACTATCATTTGTTTTTAATATTGCAGTATAAATTTCTTTTGTTGCACTATTACTTTCCTCTGTTATATTAGATAATCTTTCAATCTCTACTAGACCATCATCAATGACTTCTATTATCTTACTTGAGCCATTAACTAAATCTTTCATATATGCAATATCCTTCTCGATAATTTCTCCTAACGAAATTGCTTTTGTCGAACCTTCTTCTGTATGCTGTGCCTGTTCAGAAGCACCATTTGATATTTCTTCTGTAGTCCTAGCTACTTCCTCTATAGCAATAGCCGATTGCTGAGTAATAGCCATCATTTCCTCCGATGCAGCTGCGACTTGTTCGGCAGATCTATTTATATCATTTATAATTTCTCTAAGATTATTTGTAATATCTTCTAATCCTTTAGCAAGTCTACCAATCTCATCTTTTCTTTTTATATATTTTTCTGGTATATTCTCTCTTATATCATAGCTTGCTATTTTCTGTAAATGGTTTATTCCTGCAACAATTGGTTTTGTAATTGCATTCCCTATGAAATATACAATAAATATACCACATATGACGTTAATCATTGTATCCTTTATAATTTTTCCTTGCAAGATTGAAACTATATGTGATGCTTCTCCAAGTTCTGCTGTAAGTATTTTATCCGCCGTCCTTATAGTTATAAGTCCTGTGGAAGTAGCTGCTACTAAAAGTAGAATGGAAAAATAAACAATAAGCTTCACTTTAATACTTTTCATTTAGACACCTCCGTTTAATTTAGCTAATAATTTAATCTATTTATCTGTTGCTTTCCTCTCTAGGCATGTTATATGTATGACAAAGATTGTATTTCTCATAAGGTTTATTATATATTTTATTACAATTACTGGCAATACTTGACAATTTACGATATTTATGTATAAACATATAATATAATCCTAGATACCATCTATACCTTTATTGTCTTCTTCTAAAATCCACATATCATCAGCAGTATAGAGTAAACTATCTTCTAATTTCTTTTAAGGCTTACAGTTCGGGACTTATTTACTATATTCATAATTGTTTGTATATTTTTTGACCAAGGCATTAAATTGGATGTACCTGTAAAATAAAAGACGCTTTTCCAAGACGGAGCAATAAAGTATCAGAAGGAATACAGTAGGAATAAGGTCTGTGAAACATCAGGTTCTAGTTAGGGAATAGGATGAGACCACCCTTAGATGTCGAAACAGTAGTATGTCAGTGAGGGCCTAGTGTGCTGAAAGTGGCATAGATAGAATTTATTAGACTTTTCCAATTACTGGTGATACAATATTAACAATAAGGTGTTAGTAAAATATGTCAAAGCTATTTAAGGAGGATTATTATGAAACTAGTCGTATTAGGTGGAGCAGGTTCTCAAGCACTTTATGGCATTAGAGATTTAATCAATCATGGCAGCATTTTCGATGAGGTAATTATTTCATCTCGTAATCTTGAAAAAAATAAGAAAATTGTAGAAAAGCTTAATTCACCAATAGTTAAAGCTGCAGAAGTTGATGTTTCTGATGAAGAAGCATTGTATGAACTTATAAAGGATTGTGACGTAGTTGCTAATTGTACAGGCCCTTATCATATTCTTGCATATAAGATTATAGAAACTACTATAAAGGCTGGCAAGCACTATGTTGACTTCTGCGACGATATCGAAGCATTCAATAAGATATTTGAATCAGACTTACCTAAAAAAGCTGAAGAAAAGGGGCTTAGCATGATAATGGGTCTTGGTGCAAGTCCAGGATTTTTATCAGTGCTAGCATGTAGTGCAGAACAACGTTATTTTGATTCACTAAATGAAGCTATATTCTATTTTGCATGTGATGAGAAAGAACCAGGTGGCCCTGCAGTGCTTGGACATATGTTAGAATGTATACACAACGCACCATATATTAAAGACGGAAAGAAATTCAATGAGCCTTCATTCCGTGAAGAATGGGATTTCGACTTTGGAGAACCCTATGGCATTCGTAAGGTTACTAGAATTGGCCATCCTGAAGTATTCACATTCCCTAGATACTCACCAGGGATTCAAAACGTATCTATAAGATTCAGTCTTGAGCCATTCTCAGCATATGAAGGCTTTAGAGATATGAGCTTATCAGGTCTTACATCTGATTACCCGCTTAACATCAATGGCAATCCTGTATCACCTCGTGACTTTGCACTAGCTGTATTATTAGCACAAAAGGCAAGCCGACCAGCAATGAGCGAAGAAGAACTTAAGGAATTTTTAAAGGGAGTTACTGCATGTGCAGCTACAGAACTACATGGCAGAAAAGATGGTAAAGATATATCTTATGTCGGAAGAGTGGCAGGAAACATGGCCCCACTTACAGCAATACCATTAATCATGGGTGCTGAAATGTTAGCTAAAGGTGAAGTATCTAAAAAAGGTATTATGGTAGCTGAAGAAGCTATTGAAGATGCGGACAAGTTTGTAAAAGAAACAGTAAAGAGAATCCGTGAAGATGGATTTGGATTTACTGTTAGAGAAGACCTCACCGTTAGAGAAGAGTATTAATAAAACTGACACATTAGTTCCAAAAGAATGTTTAGATAATAGTATAAAACAAATTGTATTTAAGCAAAATAAATGCTCTTGTCTGGTGAAAATCAGACAAGAGCATTACTTTTATAAAAATATAATTTACATTTTTTTATTTATACAATATCGAAATAAATGTCTCTATTTAACCAATGATGGATACCAATTTTTCTTATTTTTTTCCATCTTTAATCTATTCCATTCTGCTAGTATTATAGCTGCTTCTGTTGATGCCGCTATACTCTTTTCAATGCCATCATAAGCAAATTCATTTGTTTCTCTATTTCCAATTACAGTAAATATTGCTCCTGCTTTTATTTTAAATAAACTTGATAGAGTAAGAACTGTAGCTGCTTCCATTTCATAATTTATCACATTTGCAGCTTTTAAATCTTCATATCTAGTTTCAAACCAGCTTTGTCTATATCCACCAAATCCATCTCTATTTTGTCCACAGAAAAAGGATGCAGCTGTGGCGGTTATTCCCACATGATATGTGTATCCCAGTCTTTCACATGCTTCCACTAGAGCAGCAACTACTTCATAATCTGCCACTGCAGGATAATTTAGATTTACATAATTCTCACTAGTTCCATCATATCTAACTGCACCTGATGAGATTATTAAATCTCCAGGTCGAATATGAGACTGAATAGCAGAGGTAGTTCCTACTCTAATAAATGTTTTTGCACCAATTGTTGCAAGCCCTTCCATTGCACTGGCTGTTGACCCACCGCCAGCCCCTGTGGAACAAGCTGAAATATCTATTCCTCTTATCTTTCCAGTATGAGTCACATGTTCTCTATTTCTTCCTACTTCCTTAAATTCATCCCATTTTTCAGATATCTTGGGAACCCTATCAGGGTCTCCAGGTAATAGAACAATATCTGCTATATCTCCAGGTTTACATCTTATATGGTATTGGATGTTTCCATCTAACTCAGGTCTATCGGCTTTGGATTCCCAATTTTTTTTGTCTTCCATTAAAAACATCTCCCTTACTAATTATTAATGAAGATTTATAAATTATTATTCTAATTTACTAAATAAGGCAATTTTAGCTGTATCTTCCACCATTTCAGCTAAATAGAAAGCTTTGCTGAAGTTTTCTCCAACAGATATAATACCATGCTCTTTCATTAAAATAGCAACTATTTCAGGATTTTTATATTCTTCTATAACGTAATTTGCTAACTTATCAGATCCTGATGATGCTATATCTATGGTTGGTACATGCTTTAAATAACCTTTTGCATGATTTGTTATTAAGGGTAATTCCTCATGGTTTGCTGCTATTGCTGTCGCATAAGGTGGATGCACATGAATTACTACATTTACATCTGACCTAACTTTATATATTCCTGCATGGAACTTCCATTCTTTAGATAATGTTTTGGTTCCTTCTAGTAAATTTCCATCTAAGTCTACTTTCACAACATCTTCCTCTGTCATATCACTAAATGCACTACCTGAACTTTTTATCAATATAGCATCTTCACCAGGAACTCTACAACTAATATTTCCACCTGTAGCACATATTAAATGTCTATCATAACATCTTCTACTAATTTCTACTAAATCCTTTTTTAATTGTTCAATACTCATTTAAATCACCTCTCATTTTTAGTTATTAAACTAGGCTGCAACCTCATAAAAGGATGGCAGCCTAGTTTAATTTAGTTATCTACTCCGCAATTTCTAATGCAATTTTCATCATATCAGTAAAGTTTTTCTCTCTTATATCTGCTGATACTTTTTCACCAGTCATAACATGATCAGATACAGTCAATATGGATAATGCTTTTTTACCTGCCCTAGCCGCTACTATATAGAGAGCCGCTGTTTCCATTTCTACTGACAATACTCCCATTTTTGACCATCGTTCATTTTCTTCTCTATCATATTCAGGATAGAATATATCTGTTGAATATACATTTCCTACCATATATTTAGCTTTTATCTGGTCTGCCTTATCTACAGCATCTCTTAACAATGGATAGGATGCCACCGCTGAAAAAGTTCCAGATAGCTTATATTGATCAGCGTATGGTGTATTATAACAAGCTCCCAAAGCAAATACTAAATCTCCTATTTTTAATTCATCATGAATTGCTCCAGTTGTACCTACTCGTATAATATTTTCTACATCATAAAGATTATATAACTCCCATGCATGAACACCCATTGTAGGCGCTCCGATTCCACTTGCCATTACAGACACCTTTTTCCCTTTATATGTTCCTGTATAGGCATACATACACCTAATACTATTTACTTGAACTGCGTCTTTTAAGAAATTCTCTGCAATAAACTTAGCTCTTAAAGGATCTCCTGGCATTAAAACTGTTTTTGCTATCTCACCTGGTTGTGCTGATATGTGATGTGTTGGTGCTTTTAATGTCATTTTAATTCCTCCCAAATTTATTATTTTACTTTTAATAGGCTTTCTAGATAAGGAGATATCATAACTCCTTTTTCTGTTATTATCCCACTAATTAATTCATTCGGTGTTACATCAAATGATGGGTACAGGGCTTTTGTTGCTGCTTCTGTTATTAATTGCCCATTTAAATGTGTAACCTCTTTTTCATTTCTATATTCAACATGTGCATCCATTCCATGTGCAAGATCATAATCTATTGTATGGCTTGATGTTGCTGTATAAAAGGGAATATTATTCTTTTTCGCGGCTAAAGCATGCATATAAGTGCCTACTTTGTTTAAAAGATCTCCGTTAGCTGCAATTCTATCTGATCCAACTACTACTTTTTGAATTCTTCCTAACTTCATTAAATACCCGGACATACCATCAGTAATTAATGTATGAGGTATTCCCCATCTTTCTAATTCATAAGCAGTAATTCTAGCTCCTTGTAAATAAGGTCTTGTCTCACTTGTAAATACATGAATATTTTTTCCTTGCTCAAATGCTTTTCTAATTACAGATAGAGCTCTGCCACCATACCCAGCTCCTGCAAGGGCTCCTGAATGGCAATGAGTTAGAATTGTGTCCCCATCATCAATTAATTCAGCACCATATTCACCTAATTTCTTCTCGTATCCAAGTTGTCTTTCTATGATCTCAGAAGCTTTTTCTTCTATAAAGTCAACAACCTCTTTACCAGAGTAGTTATCTATGGCTTCTATCATCTCATCAACTGTTTTCATTAAATTTACTGCAGTAGGTCTAGTAGATTTTAATAACAACCCACTCTCTTTAATATAGTTTCTGTTTCCATTTGAATTTACTGCTGCCAAAAGAATCCCATAAGCTCCTGCAATCCCAATTGCTCCCGACCCACGGATCGTCATATCCTTAATTGATTTTGCTAATCCTTCAACCGTATTTATAGTATATATTTCCTCAACAAATGGAAGTTTAATTTGGTCAATAAGTCTAACTTTACCATCTTCAAACCATATGGGTAGTAATAGCTGTTGCTCCTTCCATTCATTTGTTAATTTATAAATTTTATTCATTTAACTGCCTCCTAAAGTCTTACTCATCATGATACTTCCCTAAACCCGCTGGATTTCTTGAACTCTTTAATCCAAATACAACTACAAGCATTGTTAGCACATATGGTAATGTCCTAACTATATGACTAGGTATAAAGCTACCTTGGAATATGGTCTGTAATGAATCAAAGAATCCAAAGAACAAACTTGCACCTAGGGCACCTAATGGATTGTTTTTGCCAAAAGTTGCAATTACCATAGCTATATATCCTCTTCCCGCCGTCATGCCATCTACATACATATTAAGCTGTGCCAATGATAGATATGCACCAGCTAGACCACACAGTGCTCCACTAATCATAACTCCTATATATTTATATAAAGCTACATTTATACCAACTGTATTGGCTGCAACTGGATTTTCGCCTACCATTCTCATTCTAAGACCTTGGGGAGTTTTAAACATGTAAATCCAGCCTACTATTACTATTAAAATAGTTATATAAAAAAGAATATTTTGTTCTGCTAATATTGTTCCGATAAAAGGAATCTTTGATAAAAGTCCTATTTCTAATTTATCAAAACTTGCTACCTTTGGTGATATTCCTTTGGATTTCCACATTATCTGCAGAATAAGGGGAGCTACAGCAGCTGCTAATAAATTTACGCTCATTCCACTTAGAGTTTGATTAACCTTATATTTGACATTTAAAAATCCATGGAGTAATGAAAATAATACTCCAGATACTATACCAAATAATATTCCTATCCAAGGGCTTCCACTGATGAAAGAGCCGAATACTCCAAAGAATGCTCCTGCTATCATCATCCCTTCACAACCCATTGCCATAATACCTGACCTTACTGAAAATGCAGCTCCTGTAGATGCTAAAATCATCGGGACAGACATACGTATGGTAGATACTATTACAACATATAAAATATTACTTATGTTTCCCATAAATCTTCCTCCTGTTCTTTAGCATTATGCAATTTCATCATTAGAGCTCTGCTGATTTCCTTTATTCTTAATTAATTTGGTAAATGGACTTTTAATAAAATAACCTATAGAAGAAATCATTTTAGGTGCAGCAACAAATACTACTACTAATGCTTGTATCATACTTACAAATTCTATAGGGATAGATGTTGTTCTATTTAAAGTCATGGCTCCTGCTTTTAATACTCCAAATAATATGGATGAAAACACTACTCCCAGTGGACTATAGGCTGCAAGGGCAGCTACTGGAATTCCTGAGAATCCTAGTCCTGTCGATATGTTTTCTATGAATCTATAATGAATACCTAAAGATAAAGCACATCCTGCTAATCCTGCAATTGCTCCACTTAAAAATATGGTGAATAAGTATACCTTTGATACTTGTATACCTGCTGTTCTAGCTGCTTGAAGGTTTGAACCAGTAACTTGAATTTCATATCCTAAAGCAGTTTTTCTTAGCATCCATTCTAAAACTATGGCAATTATAACAGCCATTATAATTGCTGTTGTCAGTTGAGAACGGGGTACTATTTTAGTTAATTTTGCTGAATCTAATATCATATTTGTTTGGGATATTGCACTTCCTTCTGATTTTAGAGGGCCTGTACTCAACCAAGTTGTTACTAAAATTAAAATTTCGTTTAGCATGATGCCAACTATAACTTCTGATGAATCAAATTTTATTTTTAAATATCCAATAAATAAACCTACTAAACCTCCAGCTAACATCCCAGCAAGAATCGCTGCCGCTACATGAAGTGGACCTGGTAAAAAGGTTACATAAGCTCCTATAATAGCTGATGTAATTGCCCCAATATAAAGTTGTCCCTCTACACCTGTATTAATAATTCTTACACGAAATGCAATAGCAAAGGATAATCCAGTAAGTAATAGAGGAGTTCCTTGACTTAGGGAAAGTACTCTTCCCTTTTCTGTACCCAAAGACCCAGTAAATATGGCAATATACGTATCTATGGCAGAGAAACCACTGATTTCAATCACTATAGCACCTACTAATAAGGTTAAAAATAATGCTATTAAAGATGTTTTAAGGGTTTTTAAACCTTGTTTATATTTGTTTTGTGATATTAAACTTGTTTTCATTTCCCTTCTCCTTTAGTACTATCTATACTGCTTCCAGTCATTAGTAATCCTAGTTGAACTTCTGTATATTCCTCTGGCATGCTTTCGGATACTATTTCTCCTTCATATAGAACCAATATTCTGTCACTTAAGGCTCTAACCTCATCTAAGTCTGCCGAAATTAAAAGTACTGCCTTTCCTTCGTCTCTCAAATCTAATAATTTAGTATGAATATATTCCATAGCCCCTACATCCACACCTCTCGTAGGATGTGCTGCAATTATAAGGTCTGGATCATGAGAGAATGTCCTAGCTATGATTATTTTCTGCTGATTTCCTCCAGATAAAGATTTAACAGTTGTATCCACTGTTGGTGTTTTTATCAAATAACTTTCCTTGCTTTTATTTGCATAATCTAGTATTTTCTTATTTAATAATAACCCTTTATTTGTAAAATTACTTTCTCTGTGATATCCTAAGATTAAATTATCCTTCACACTCATTTCACTTACTAAACCCATTGAAAGTCTATCTTCCGGTATATGACCGATCCCACTTCTTAAAAAATTATTAACATCTCCACTAACCTGCTTACCGTTTAATATAAGCTCCATAGTGTCTGGAACTCTTAGTCCTGTTAATGCTTCAAGTAATTGGGTTTGTCCATTTCCTTCTATACCTGCAATACCAAGAATTTCCCCTTTACGTATTTGAAAATTTATATCTTTAATTTTATATTTATTATCTTCTTTAATATTTAAATTTTTTACTTCTAAACAAATATCCGTTATATTTCTTGCTCGTCTTTTTACTCCTAATTCCACATGCCTACCTACCATCATTTCTGATAATTTCTCTATAGTTGCTTCTTTAGGGTCTATATTATTATGAATCATTACTCCATCTCTTAGTACATTTATCCTATCTGCTATGGCCATTGTTTCTTTTAGCTTATGTGTAATGATTACAATACTTTTTCCTTGCTCACGTAATTTTTTTAATATAATAAATAGAGCATCTACTTCATGGGGGGTCAATACTGCTGTAGGCTCGTCCAATATAATTACCTCTGCCTGCCTATATAAAGCCTTAAGGATTTCAACTCTTTGCTGTTCTCCTACTGAAAGTCTTTCTACTTTAATATTTGGATCTATATTAAAGTCAAAATCTTCTATAAGTTTTTTTATATTTTCCTGAGATTTTTTTTCATCTACAAATAAACCATTTTTAGGTTCATTGCCAACTATTATATTTTCCATAACAGTAAATGCTGGCACCAGCATAAAATGCTGGTGCACCATGCAAATACCCATATTAATGGCATAAAGTGGTTTGTTCATATGGACTTTTTGTCCCTTATAATATATTTCTCCTGAATCAGGCTGAATCATGCCATAAAGAACTTTCATAAGTGTAGTCTTTCCAGCACCATTTTCACCTAATAAAGATACTATTTCTCCCTTTTTAAGGGTGAAGTTTACATTATTTAGAGCCACAGTCCCTGGAAATGTTTTTGTTATATTCTTCATTTCAAGCATATCCACGTAACTCCACCTCCACTAGGTATGTTTTCTATTTATTTTTTTCATAATTATTATTTTTTGTCCATTCATTTATTTCATCTGGATCTTGTGGTAATTCAAATTTCCCATCAAAATATTGTTGTTTTACTTCTTCTGCTATATCTATTATGTCTTGTGGTATTTCTGTATTTATTCCAGTTCTATCATATCCACAAACATCATCTTTAATTCCTTTTAATGTAACTCCTGGTTTCCAAGTTCCATTCTGTACATTTTCAATTTCTTGATATATTAATAAATCTATTCTTTTTAATGATGTTACTAAACTTCTTTCTGGATCAATGGAAGCCTTACTACTTCCGATTACATATTTATTTGATTCTTCTGCTGCATTAAATACTCCCAGACCTGAACCTCCAGCATTGTGAGATATAACGTCTGCACCTCTACCATATGCCGTCATTGCAATTTCTTTAGCAGTTCCAGGGTCTGTATAACTTCCAACTATATTATAAATAAACTCTACTTCTGGATTAACATACTTTGCACCTGCCATAAATCCTGCTGCCCCTGATCTTGAAACAGGAGTATCCATACCGCCAACAAATCCAATAATATTTTCTTTATTCGCTAAAGGCATTCTTTCATCCTTAGTAACAAGACCTGCAATAACTCCCGATAAAAATGTTTGTTCTGGATCTAAAGCCCTTATACTGTGTATATTCTCATATCCTTCAACAACTCCATCAGCTAAAGTAAATTTTTGCTCTGGATAATCAGCTGCTGCCGCTATTATTGGATCTATATAGTCAGCACCTAAAGCAATTATTAGATCATATTCCTCTGAATCAGCAAACATTCTTAATTGCATCTCTACTTCACTAATATCAACAATTTCAGCATAGTCAAATTCTATACCTAATTTATCCTTAGCTTCATTTAATCCAATATGTGATTCATCTACAAATCCTAAATCTCCTAAGTTTTTGTGAACTATTGCAATTTTAACTTTCTCATCTCCTGATCCAGCTGCTCCATCCTCAGTCACGTTTTCAGGTGTATTTCCTACATCTTTACCTTTTCCATCTCCACATCCAACTAAAACAGTTAAAACTAAAGTCAATACTAACATTAAAGAAATTATTTTTTTGTTCATTCTCTTTCCTCCTAGATTTTACATGCTTAAGTTTACTTGTTTCCTAAGTTTTAAAGTTTACTTTTAGCCTTCCTTTCTATGTATTTTTTTGCTATGCTGAGTGCATTTTTTATTAAAATTTCAACGTCGTCAGTCGTCCTACAACTACTATAGCATTGTGATAAATCGTTGTCAACACGTTTTTTATTCTAATATATTACTAATAAACTTACTTGACAAATACAAATATACATCGTATATAATATGTAAAGAATATAATTCTATAATTAAGGTGGTTACAAATGAAATTAACAAATAAATCCTTATATTCACAAGCAAGAGATGCAATTCTTAATATAATTGATAATAGTACAGAATTTATGGCCAAGCTTCCTTCTGAACAGGAGCTTTCTGAAAGATTAGGCGTTAGCCGAAATACAATAAGAGAAGCTTTAAAGTCGTTAGAAAATGAAGGCTTCATAGCTCCACGGCATGGGGTAGGTACTTTTATTATTAGAGATTCAAAGAATATTAAATCTAATATAGCTGTTCTTGATAGTTTCACTAAGATAATAACTAATCATGGATATGCACCAGGTACTAAATCTTTATATCACGATAGAAGAACTGTCCCTGAGGATTTAGCATCTAAGCTAAATATAAATGAAGATTCAGATGTTCTTTATATTGATAGGATTCGTACTGCAGATGGTAAGCCAGTTATCTATGTGGAAGACTATATTACTTATATTGATGGAATGATGGAAAGGTTTAATTCCATTAAAACAGAATCCATATTCGAATTTTTAAAATCCTATGATATCAAAATTTCTTTCTCAAGCTGTAATATCTATGCTGTAATAAGTAATGAAAAGCTACAAAAAAAATTATCTTTAAAAGAGCCTAAAGCCTTGTTACATCTAGAGCAAGTACACTATTCTACAAAAGGTATCCCAATTATGTATTCGGACAGCTATTTTCTTAGCAATAAATTTGATTTTAACCTAGTAAGAAAAGTTATTGATTAAAAAAATCTTTTCTAAGGATAGAAATAATAAAAAACAATACAATGTAATTAATAACTATGAATCATTGTATTATAGAGTAAATTGTATTTAGGCAAAATAAATGCTCTTTTATGATAAAAACCATAAAAGAGCATTTACTTATTTTACATTATTGATTATTTCTATTATCATGATGCACTTGATCTAATACGATAACTAAAGCTAAAACAAAAGCTTGATCTTCTCCATCGGCTATATCAACGGAATAGGTGTCTGAAAAACTAATCCACTTTTTACTAATCCAAGCAACAGGTCTACCGTTTTTCATAATACTAAAATCATGTGCAAAAACATTTCCGTCTATAGTAAAGTTTCCAAACTTGCTATCTATAGTAAACCTAGGCTTAAATAAGGTAAACTCTTTATAGACTTTTCCAACAAGACTTCCACCTTTGTAGATGGAATACTCTGGCAAAAACCTAAATACCTTTTGTTCTATATAAAGCATATGATTACCTTGGATATCATATAAATCCAATTTATTACCTATAGATAATATCTTTCCTGCAACCTCATAACGAGGACTTCCATTTTCATCATTAATAGTGAATCTATCGGCGAAGGAAAAAATTCTCTCCTTAATTAAATATCTCATATTTGCACCTCCATAATACTATATTATCTTTCTATACTATATTGTATAATATACTATATATTATTACATTTGTATTTTCTATATGTAATTCCATAGAATATATTTCATGTAGTAAAATGTAAATTTCTTGGAGGATATAATGGATATTAAAATTATTTTTGAAGATAAAGATATATTAGTAGTGGAAAAGCCACCTAAGATTCCCTGTCAATCTGATAAAACTTCTGACGATGACATAATGAGCATATTAAATAGACCCTATCTTGGTCTTGTACACAGATTAGATAGACCTGTAGGAGGAGTTATGGTATATGCCAAAAATGAAAAAACCAATTCTTTTCTTTCTAAAGAAGTTTCAGCAAGAAGATTATATAAGGAATATCTTGTAGTGGTGTGCGGTAGACCTGAAGCTTCGAAGGGAGAACTAAGAGATTATTTAAAAAAACTTCGAACTATAAATATGAGTAAGGTAGTTGATAAGGGTACTAATGGTGCTAAGGAAGCTGTATTAGAATATGAATTATTAGAGTCTAAGGATACAGAGGAATATGGAACATTAAGCCTGCTTAAGGTTATCTTAAAAACTGGCCGTCACCATCAAATAAGGGTTCAACTCTCCAATGCTGGCTTTCCTATATGGGGAGATAATAAATATAATAAAACCTTTGTAAAGAAAAAAGAATGGACTCAAATTTCACTATGGTCTTATAAAATAGGATTTTATCACTTTACTAATAAGACAAATTCTACTTTTATTTCTCTCCCTTATGATGAATATCCTTGGGATGTTTTTGATATGAAAGACAATTAAGATGATTCTTATATCCTAAGAATCATCTTAATATAATAATTACTTTATCTAACTGGAACTCCTTTAATTTACCAATCCATCTAATTCCTCACTCAATTTTTCTAGCTTTCTAAAGTTCTCAACTATGTCATTTATTCTTCCATTCTGTTCTGTTACACTTGCAGTAACTTCCTCAACGGATGCAGAGTTTTCCTCTGTAACACTGGATATGGAAGTTACTTCATTTGCAATTATCTCATAGTTTTCTTTTAATGTCCTTATTTTTTCGTCCATATTCTTAGCTTGATTTAAAACATTAATATTATTATCATTGATTTGTTTAAAAACTTCATCCACTTTTTCTGCAGCAGATTTACTAGAAATAAAAGAAAGAGAAACCGAATTGAACTTTTCCTTAGTCTGTTTCGACTTATCTTGAATTCCATTCAAAATAGATGCTATTTCATCGGTGGATTTTCTTGAGTTTTCAGCAAGTTTTCTTATTTCCTCAGCTACAACTGCAAAACCTTTACCGCTTTCTCCAGCCCTAGCAGCTTCGATTGCAGCATTCAGTGCTAATAAATTAGTTTGTTCCGCTATTTCACTTATTGTATTTAATATAACTCCTATTTGTTGTGATTCTTTGTTTAAGTTATCAATAATAGTTAAAGTTTGACCTATATTTTCACTTACATTGTCAATTTCTCTTCTTAAAGATTCTAATTCTATATTTCCTTCATCAGAAACCTTGGCTGTAGACTCGGTTATATCATTCATGGAAGTTGAAGCATCCTGAACAGATTCTACCTCTTTATTTGACTTTATTGTAGAGTTATTTATATCACCAACACTTTTTGCTTGGAATTCAATACTTGCTGCAATCTCTGAAAATATATTAGTTATCTCGCCAGATATTTCTCCTATTGCATTCACACTCTCTGTTAATCCTTTACTGAAATCCTTTAAAACCTTAGCTGTATACTGAATCTTTTCAAACATATTAGCTATCTTTAACCTATCTTCTTCAGATTTTTTATTGTTATCTTCCAATTTTTTTCTCATATTCACTCCAATTTTGCTTTGAAATGCCAATACAAAAGTTATCAATACTAAAAAAAGATTCATTGAAATAAGATGTTTCTTATCAAGTCCTATAAACATAGTCTCCCTGTATGCAACGAAAAAATAATTAGTTAAAGACAAATTTATAATTCCAGACATAATTATCGGTTTAAAATCATGATACAAAGTAATTATCGCCAAAATATAATATAGCATCAGATAATTGCCGATATGAGGATTTGAGCTTATTATTAGATAACCAATTATTGTCAGCTCTATTAATATAATATATTTAATTTTTGTTTCAAAAATATGTTTATAAGTAAGTATCGTTGCCATTCCCCCGCATAGCAATCCAGATAATGCTAAAATAATAATAGTATTAATAGGAACTTTATTTAAAATATCAACTATCAATCCTAATAATAAAGAAATCCACATTAACTTTATTATTAATTTGTTTCGTGTATAAATAAGATTTTCTTTCTCCATTACAAACAACCCCCATTTATAATAAACTTTAATTTCTTAGATAAAAAACCAATTTTAAAATTGGTTTTTTATCTTGTATTTCTTCTAACTATATAAATCTAGCTATATCATTTGCAGCTGTTACGGCCTCCCAGCCTCTACCAGGTTCTCTTGCATCGCCAATACAATAAATCTCTTTTGCCGTCTTTTCTTTCAATAGCTCAAAATAAAGATTCGAATTTGCCTTCCCTCCCATTGAAAGTATTACTAAATCAGTATCTATTTTTATTTCCTCTACATTATTTGGATCTAGCTTCTTTTGGAATGGAACGTGAATATTATCTGGAGTTAATGTAATCCATGGTTCATAAGGATTTTTTCTTCCTTTGTTAGCGGTAATTATTACTTGATTTTTGTTAAATCCAATTACCTTAGAAGATACATATGCTTTTATGGGTATCTTTAAAGCATCAGCTTTTTTTCCAGATGGGGAACCTTTACCCATCATCATCCATAATAACATTGAACGATTTGCGTGGACTACACCACTCATCAAATCAGGTAACATTTCAACTACTGTAACTTCCACACCCTTTTCATAGGCTAGTGAGTAAGCCAGTTCACAACCTACTACACCTCCGCCTACTACAGTTACCTTCTTTATATCTGGTTCTAATTCCATATTCTTATTTAGAAAATCTCTAGCCTCAACATGCCTAATTTCATCTAGACCATTCATTTTTGGTATAAACGGTATTATTCCATTGGCACATACTATAACATCAAATTTATCCTTTAAATCTTTTTCTTTAACCTCAATGTTGTATTCTATTTTTAATCCTTTTTGTTGAAGTAATTCCATAGTATACCTTGTATTCTCTAGCAATCTGCTTAAATCATGTTTTATTTTCATATTAGAACCGGGGATATATTGCCCTCCTAATTTATCTGTTTTTTCAAACAAAGTAACATCATGTCCTCTTAAAAAAGCTGTCTTAGCTAACTCACATCCTCCAGGTCCCGCCCCAATTATTGCTACTTTTTTTGGTTTATCGGTTTTCATTAATCTTTTCGTATCCTCAAAACCTGTATAAGGATTTGCAGTACAGCATGGATGCCCTCCTAATATAAATGACTGAATACAGCCTTCTTGATCTCCCATACAGTGTATTATCTCTTTTACTCTGCCTCCTCTAACTTTTTGCGGCCAGTATGGATCAGCAAGAAGAGGTCTTCCTAACATCACAAAATCTGCAAAATCATTTTCTAAGACCTTTTCTGCTATTTCAGGTTTACCCAGCTTTCCTACAGCTATAACTCTTTTATCAATATTTTCTTTCTTGAAATATTCTTTGAGCCTTCCTGCTATTTCTTCTACATATGGCATGTCATCGAAATATGCAGGGGGATGTGGGAAGAACCAATTATCATAGCATCCCTTATCCACATCAAATGCATCTACTCCAGCATTGGCTAATGCCTTACAGAATTCTAGACCTTCCTCTATAGTTCTTTCCATCCCTTTAAAGTTCTTTTTAAATACCTCATCTCCATAGGATTCCTGAAGCCCTTGAGTCAAATCAATCCTATATATTATTGGAAAGTTTTCGCCACATCTTCTTTTTATTTCTCTGACTACATCAATACCAAATTGAAATTTATTTTTATATCTTCCTATTCGTCTTCTATTCCACGGAGCTGATGTAAGCTGATCCATAAGATAGCCTTCATGTCCATGAAGTTGGATTCCATCAAATCCACTGATTTTAGCATTAGCCGCGGCTTGTCCAAAGCTTTTTACTATCTTATTAATAGCTCTATCAGATAATGGAATATGTGGTAAGACAGGTACATAAAAATTCTTATTAATAGATGCTGACTTTAATATCTTTCCTTTAAGTGCTGGCTCTGGTGAACCAACCCTCCCAAGTCCAGCTGTTAGTTGTACAAAAATCTTTGCATCATAGGAATGGACACCTGATGCCAAATCTCTCCATCCAGACATTCTAGTTCTAGATGATCCGTCAATTCTAGGGAAATAAGTAGTTTCATTATCTTCCTCAGTAGTAGGGTCTATTCCTTGAGAAATAGGAACTAATCCTGTTATAAGTAAACCTGTTCCACCCTTTGCTCTTTCTACAAAATAGTCTATCATCTTTTGAGTTGGTCTGCCAATAGGATCAGCCATATTAATATTTCCCATAGGTGCCATAACGATTCTATTTTTTAGGTTCAGCTTTCCAATATTTCCAGGTTCAAAAATTTTATTATATTCCATGAAAATCCACCTTTCCTATTTTCTATTCGACTATTACGGTCCCATCATCTTTTATTTCTATTTTTTGTCCTGTTTTGACATATTCTAAAAATTCATTTCCCAACTGATCGATAGTAATGATTTTTTTACCATTCCATACTTCGGCCAGAATTATTCCTGCCGCTGCAAGGGAATCAATATGCTCAGAGAAAAGCATTGCTGATGGTCCTATTCCTAATTCTACGATAGCTTGAAGTACCATTCCACCTGTTGTTGAGCCAATTGTTTGCGGTAGGCATATTATTTTATTAGTCAAATTTTTATTATATAAATCTTTATTATTTTGATCAGAACATATTACATTTTTAGATTTCTTTAAAGCGCTTTTTTGAAAAGATGCTAATATATTCAACCCTTCCTTTGTCACCACTGCTTCTTCCTTTAAATTTCCACCTAATACAACCCTACCTTTAAATATCCTAGACATACAAATCCCTCCTATTTCAAACCTGTTATCTTAGATAATATGATTTCATCTGTATAAAATCTTGCAGTTGTATATGTTCTCAACTTATTTGAATTTGTAATGATTGGCTCCTTAGCACAAAGTGGATTGTTCATATACATTAACGGACAGATATACGTTAGTTTTACTCCCATACTATTAAGTCTTTGTAGTGCTAATTTATCTTTTTTAAATTCTTGGATTACATCAGGTGAAGCACTCAGTATAGTATCTATCAAAACCTTGCTTTTTCCACTAATTTTAACTGCTTCTTCTATTCTCTCTACCCAATCATATATTTGACTAAGGCTTAAATGTGGACATCCTATAAAGCATTTCTTTGGAGTTTGACTTGGGTTTTTCCACATTATAGGATAAGAGTCATATATTCTATTTAATTCTCCATCGTCTATAATATATGTTTTGTAATCATCCACTAATAGAGATTCTCCTAGATCTATTGCCTCTGGAGTAATATTTTCTACATGATATAGTCCAACAGCTCCATTAGAAGCACTAGCAGCACCCATATCTTTAAGATAATTAATAGTAGTATCACTAATGCCCTTACCTAAATGTTTATCTAGACCTACTATATACGGAACATCTTCCATAACTTTCATACCTATTGCACTTCCAAGGATTTGAGCATTAGGAAGTTTTGAAGTCTTAAGTTGTATCAGCCATTTTGCCTTTCTACCCTCATCTGTTAAAAGACCAAACTCCGGAACTTTACCTACTATGCCACATAATAGTTCTATTACACCAGAATTTCTATTGCTTCTTGCTCCTAATACAGAATTTGCAAATACTACTGCTGAAGATTCAGCCCAAGACAATATATCTCCTTTCTTTGGCGTATTACCAACCTCTGGCAAATAGCAAGTACATGTAAAAGCATTATCATCTTTTAATCCCACTCCTTTTAATTGCTTCTCATACATTTCTTGCTTTCCGTACATAATTCTAAATACAACTTTTTGCAGAGGATTACATTTTACATTTTCATAATCCAAAGGTCTTGGATCTACTGTAAAGCTTTCTTTTGTCCTAAGATTTTCTTTGATTAATTCATCCATAATATCAAATACTGGCGTTAACATTGGTATGCCAAAGGATGTTACTAAGTGTATGGAGCCATCAATTGGAAGTAATCTCTTCGCTCCAAAGGTTTCTCCATAAAGAACTACGGATTTAAGTGCTTTTTGTAAGGTTTCCCCTCTCCTTCCATCTAATATTTCAATTTCTTCGGGGGCCAACTTCATATTGTAGCTATCCATAAAACCACTCCCTTAATCAAATATATTGTTATAATATTAACATTGAATTTCCTTAGTATATTTCTATAGCAATTAACATGCCAAGTCTAAAATTGGGACTTTTGCCACATTCTATCATCGGAATGATTTTAGGTATATTTTTTTGTATCATATTGTACTATAATGTATTTAACTATAAAGCATTTTGATACATTCTGCTACAGAGGGAGCGACTGCCATGACTAATTTATTTCATTCTATATTAGATCATATTGAATATGCCATTTTAATAACTGATAAAGATGCTAAATATGTATTTGTGAATAAATTTGTAAGAGATAATACAAATACTTCATTATCTGATTGGACGGGAAAGAGAATAGAAGATATTTTAGCCATAGGTATTTATGATAAGTCTTATATTCTAGATGTAATGAATACAAAACAAGAGGTATCAGGTATAATCTATACCGAAAAAGGATACTCCTCTCTTTCAACCTGTACTCCAATATTCGATCATCATGGGAATATCAAATATGTTGTAACTGTATCTGTAAATCCTGATAGATTTAATAATCTTCTTGAAAAAGCAACCTTAGCAAGTGATATTAATTTAGTTTATAAACAAGAGGTTGAATATTTAAGAAATACACTGTTATCTAATAGTGAATTTATATTCGCCAGCGATCATATGAAAAAATTATTTGCTAGTATTTTAAAATTTGCCCCTACGGATTCCACAATTCTTATAACTGGTGAGACTGGTAGTGGTAAGGAAGTGATAGCTAAAACTATTCATCAAAACAGCAAAAGAAAAGAAGGTCCCTTTATCTCAATTTGCATCCCTTCTATTCCTTCAACATTACTTGAATCTGAAATTTTTGGATATGAAAAAGGTGCTTTTACAGGCTCAAATAGCATGGGTAAGCCCGGGTTAGTAGAATTGGCAAACCATGGAACTCTATTCCTCGATGAATTAGGAGATATTCCCATTGAATTGCAAGTCAAATTATTAAGATTACTTGATACATTAGAAGTAACTCGTCTTGGTTCAATAGAATCTAAGAAGTTGGATATTAGAATAATTGCAGCAACAAATAAGGATCTTTATGAAATGGTCAATAAGAAAACCTTTAGAGAAGATTTGCTTTATCGTCTGAGTATCATTCACTTGCCTATAAAACCTTTGAGGGAAAGGCCAGAAGATATAATTGCTCTATCAGATCATTTTATTGATATTATTAATAAGAAATATGGCTACCAAAAAAAGCTGACACAACAATCTTATAGAGTATTGCAATCCTATTCGTGGCCAGGAAATGTAAGAGAACTGCGAAACGTAATAGAAAGAATTTGCATAATGAGTGATAATAACGCCATCATGGAAGAAGAAATAATAAATGTTCTAGGTAATTATAATAAATTCATTCAAAATATTCCAGTAGATGATTCTCTAAAACCGAAATCAATTATTGATGATTTTCACAATTGGGAGAGAGATAGAGTATTAGATGCTTTAATAAAAAATAATGGTAATAAGACATTAACGGCTAAATCCCTTGGAATATCTAGAAGTAGACTATATAGGCTCTTGGAAAAATACTAAAATTTAGAAGAAAAAAGACCAGGTGCCACGAATATACTATATACTCATGATACTTATTTTGAACTATATATGATCTCTTAGTATAGATAATTATTTCATTCTATCTTATAAAATAGGATCTTATCACCCTACTAATAAGACAAATTCTACTTTTATTTATCTGCCTTATGATGAATATCCTTGGAATATCTTTGATATTAGAAAAGTATTGAAATCAAAATAATAAAAACTTGTGCAATATAGAAGATTTCCATATTGCACAGGTTTAGTACATTCTTTGGATACTGACTCCCCCTAAATCTAGTTCAAACTCTCTAATATCCCAAATATCATCTATAAATTCATTTATCTTGTCTTTAAATTCATTATCATTATTATCAATAATAGTCATTATTGTAGAGCCAGCACCGCTTAAGAATACTCCAAGACATCCAGCTTCTCTACATTTATTAACTATATTAAAATAATTGGGAATTAATTTTCCTCTATATTGTTCGTGAAGAGTATCATTTACTGCATATTTCAACAAATCAAATCTACCATTAGATAATGCTGATAATAACAAAGATACCCTACCCACATTATATATGGCATCTTTATATGAAACAGTAGAAGGTAAAACAGCTCTAGCTTCTTTTGTTGATAAGGTAAAGTCTGGTATCAAAGCAATAAATTTAATTCCCTTAGGAATATGTATATTATTATATATTACCCTTTTATTCTCCATAACGGATACAACAAATCCGCCAAATAAAGCAGGTGCTATATTATCGGGATGTCCTTCAATTTCCGTAGCTAACTCTAGAACTTCATCCTTAGAAAGAGGCTCTCCAGCTAGGTGATTAGCCCCTATGACTCCTCCCAAAATACAAGATGCACTACTGCCTAATCCTCTTGAAATTGGTATATCAGTACTCATATCTATCCTAATTCCTTTAGGTGAATACCTTATCTTATCAAATGTCCTTAACATAGACTTATAAACTAGATTATTTTTATTTGCAAAGGCTTTATTACATCCGCTGATTTCTAATCCTTTGTCAATTTCTTCAAATATAAAAGAATTATATATATTTAGTGCTAAACCAAGGGCATCAAAACCCGGACCAATATTTGCGCTGGTTCCAGGAACTTTCACTTTAATCATTTGCCACACCTACCTTTAGGAACTCCTCTATTATCTGTCTCATATCACCTTTATTGCAATTGTTATTGTGCAATATTACTTTATCTTTTAAAGTTTTTATAGCCTTTGGAACTGCAATCTTGGTTTTATCTTCCAACTCCTCTAGTATCCTAAATTCATCTTTATTTCCCGTTTTTATACCTATTGCTGAGGCTACTGTATTACCAAATTTATATGGACTGGCAGTGGAAGCTATAATTGTTTTTAGATTATCTTTAGTTTCTGATCTATATTTTTCATATACATTTATGGCTACCGCAGTATGAGGATCCATAAGATAGTTTTCTTTCTTAAATACTTTACAAATCCTTTCTTTAACCTCTTCCTCTGTGGAATAATTACTGTAGAAATCTTCAAAATTTAGATCATTTATCTTATAAAATCCTTCTTTAGGAAGCTTCTCCATACTACTTGCCACTATCTTGTCATCTCCCCCACTTAAATGAAATAGGAGTCGTTCTAGATTACTTGAGATTAAGATGTCCATAGATGGAGATGAAGTAAGTATCAGTTCCCTTCTCTTATCGTATACACCAGTCCTAAAGAAATCCGATAAAACATTATTCTCGTTGGATGCACATATTAATTTATTTACGGGAAGACCCATAACTTTTGCATAATAGGCTGCAAGTATATTTCCAAAATTACCCGTTGGTACAACAATATTTATCTTTTCTCCTTTATTTAGTTTTTTCTGTTTCACAAGCATTGAGTAGCTATAGAAATAATAGACTATTTGAGGAATTAACCTACCAATATTTATTGAATTTGCAGATGAGAACATATAATTATTTTTATCGATGAGTTCAATAAACTCTCTATCATTAAATATATCTTTAACTCCATTTTGAGCATCATCAAAATTTCCTCTTATGCCTACTACAAAAGTATTCTCTCCTTCTTGAGTTATCATCTGTTTTTTCTGAATCTCTGATACTCCATTCTCAGGGTAAAATACTATTATTTTTATTCCATGCACATTTGCAAACCCTTCCAAGGCAGCTTTTCCTGTATCCCCTGAAGTAGCAGTTAAAATCACTATTTCCTTTTGAATGCCTGTAATCCTTATGGATTCCTTTAGTAAATATGGAAGTATGGATAGAGCCATGTCTTTAAAGGCAAAAGTCGGTCCATGGAAAAGCTCTAAGATAAAAGAATTGTTTACCTCTACTACTGGGGCAATAATATCTGTATCAAATTTATTATCATAGGCTTTATCTATACAGGTTTTAAGTGATTCAGGCTCAAAATCTGTAAAAAACTTCTTCATTATTGTATATGCTATCTCTCTATAATCCATATTCTCCATAGCTTCTAGGTCTTCTATTCTAGGTAATATTTGGGGGACAAATAATCCTCCGTCCTTTGAAATACCTTGAATAATTGCCTCACTTGATGAAATTGAAATTTCTTTATTTCTAGTACTAATATATCTCATATCTTTCTCCCCTTTAATTAAGTATTCTTCCTAAAAAATACTTGTCTTTACGGAGTCCCAATGATTTTATTAAATCTAAGATATCCTTTAAAAAGACTTTTTTCGTAATAACTGCAAAGTTTTCTGACGTAGTCAATATTTTTTCAGCTATTTTTCGTAATTTGCTAATATCCTCTTTTTCCATTTCAGAAATTCTTAAATAATACTTGTCCTTTATCATTAAATTATTATTTTGAACTTTCCTTTTTCCTAATGGATTTATCTTTCCATATGAGTTATTTACTACATCTATAACATCCCCTAAAACTGCATCTGCGGTGGGTAATGCGCCTGCCCCTGAGCCATAAAATCGTAACTCTCCTACATTATCACCTATCAAAACTATGGAGTTATATGCCATATTTACCTTTGAAAAATATGAATCCTTATTTATAATCGTTGGTTGAACTACTGCAGTAAATCTACCATCTTCCATATTAACCTCTCCAATTAATTTTACTGTTGAATTCATATTTTTTATCTGTTCCATATCAAATGCTGTAATACTGCTTATTCCATCCAATATCATATCTTCCTCTGAGATTTTTCCCCTTAATGCAATCGTTCCTAGTATCCTAAGTTTTCTCAAAGTATCATATCCTTCAACATCTGCTGTTGGATCAACTTCTGCATACCCTAATTCCTTGGCTATTTTCAAAGTATCCTCATAGTCCATCCCTTCCTCAAACATCCTAGTTAAAATATAGTTACATGTACCATTTAAAATACCTTGCACCTTAGTTATCTCGTTAATTGCAGTTTGTTCTCTAAGGGGTTTTAGTATTGGAATACCTCCACCTACACTAGCTTCATAAAGAAATGCTAATTTTTTTTCACTTGCCAAGCTAGATAATTCCTCAAAGTATTTCGATACAACAGCCTTATTAGCTGTAACCACATGTTTACCAGCATTCAATGCTTTCTTTATATATTTATAGCTATTTTCCAAGTCACTGGTAACCTCAATTATTATGCTAATGTCTTCATCTTCTAAAATATCTTCAAAATCAGTAACAATCATTTCTCTTTCTATATCTATACTTCTTTTTTTACTATTATTCTTTACTAATATCTTTTTAATCCTCAATTCTGAGCCTAAAATTGCTTTAAGCTCATCTTTTCTTTTATCTAGTATCTCTACTATACCTAAGCCTACTGTACCTAGACCAAGTAAACCAATATTTATCATTTAATCACTCTCCATAGAACTATCATTTTCGAAAACTTCATATATAGCAGTCATGGCTTTATCGAAATCATCGTTTTCAATTCCTATAATTATATTTAATTCAGATGAACCTTGAGTAATCATTCTGACGTTAACTCCACTATTTCCTAAAGCACTAAATACTTTTGCAGACACCCCTTTAGCCTTTATCATTCCTCTTCCTACTACAGCAATAAGTGCCATATTGGGATAACATGAAATTGAGTCCGGATTACAATATATTCGTATCTCTTCTATTACTTTATTCATTTTTGAGTTAAGCTCTGAATTTGAAACTACTACTGAGATCGAATCTATACCAGTAGGTACATGTTCAATGGAAATATCATTAGTCTCAAATACAGAAATTAACTTTCTCAAAATGCCTGTTTCTGAATTCAGCAAAGTTTTTTCTATAGATATAACAGTAAAATCCTTTTTCCCAGAAATACCAGTTATATTTCCAGAGCTAATAGGAGTATGATCATTTACAATCATAGTTCCAGGGTCCTCTGGGGAATTTGTATTCTTAATATTTATAGGTATTCCTGCCTTTTTCACTGGGAAAATAGCCTCTTCATGAAGTACTGGAGCTCCCATATAAGAAAGTTCTCTAAGCTCCTTATATGTGATAATTTTAATAGGTTTTGGATTTTTAACAATACGGGGATCTGCCATAAGAAATCCAGATACATCTGTCCAATTTTCATAGAGCTCACCATCTATTCCACTGGTAATAATAGAACCTGTTATATCAGACCCACCTCTAGAAAAGGTTATTATCTCACCATTCTCTTTAGCCCCATAAAATCCAGGAATGACACCATAAGAAACTTCTGATAATCGTGACTTAACTTTTTCCTCTGTAGTTTCTGAATCAAAGTTTCCTTTATTATCAAATAAAATCAATTCTGCAGCATCTATAAACTCAAAACCTAAGTAATTGGAAAGTATAATAGCATTTAAATATTCCCCTCTACTTGCAGAATAATCTCTAGAGGCGCCATTTTTAATCTTGTCCTTTATTTCATTTAATGTTTTATCAATCTGCAAACTTAAATTTAACTCATCACATATATCTTTATATCTTTTTTCAATAATTGTATATACTTCATCAAAGTTTAGACCATGTGATGCAAGTTGATAGCACATATATAATAAATCCGTTATTTTATGATCTTTACTATTTCGTTTTCCAGGGGCAGAGGGTATTACATACCTTCTCCTAATATCTGATTTAACGATATCTCTCACTTTGATAAATTGCGTACTATCAGCTAGGGAGCTTCCTCCAAATTTTGCTACGATTATATCTTTCAATTTTAACTCCTCCTATATCTAAAAAAATATGCAAAAAAACCCGCCCTAAATAGGACGAGTTTTATCTTCTCGTTTCCACCCAAAAACAAATTAAGTAAATAGCTTTAACGCAGCAAACGCATATCCCTACTATTGTTCAGGACTGGGCTCATAGGTGGTTTTCAATCTAGTGTATCAAAGAAGTCTTTCAGCCGGTGAACTTCTATCTCTAATGACCTTAAAAGATTTACTCGTCCTATTCAAAGCTTTTAATTGAAATTTTAATATTTCTACTATTGTACAATATTATCCCGTTAAAGTAAAGTGTTTTTTTAAATACATTTTCTGTAAAATATAAAGACCATAGCTCAAAGGTAGCATTTACCTGGAACTGTGATCTTTATTTTGTATATTATATATCTAACTATTTTACCCTATCTAAAATAACATTTAGATCTTCAACTGGCTTAGCATTTGTCCATAAAATACTATCATGGCAACAAGCTATTTTACAACTTCAATTCCGATGAGTTCTCCTTCTCCCTCAGAGTTAAGCTTCGTATAGTCACGTATAGCTTTTATATCAATTTCTCCCTTTCCATCAAGATTGTTCATCTGACGAAAAGATCCCTTAAACTTTCCCCTGTCCAAATCTTCGCCGTTTGACGATAAAATATCGATAAACTCTCGGACGAGCTTGCCGTTATAGTAAAAGCAATCCTGGTCTTTATCATAAGTTACACCAAAGGGCTCGTAAACAGCGTACACTTTTGCCAGTTCATCTGGCATCATCATATTTTCCGTTGAGATATAATGGACCACAGGTGAATCTCCATCCTGTAATAGTAATTCCTGCGCTACATCAGAATTATTATTCTCAGTAGACTCATCAATCGATGCTGTATAGGTCTGAGACGGATTTTTCAATTCATCGACGTTTCTTGCATCAAACTCGGCTTTGCTATAGGGTTCTACTCCAATAAGTTTACCACTGGGATTAGTGGAACCGTCAGGATTGCGAGTTAATTGTGATAAATCCCTTAAAGCGTGAACGTCTATAATACCATTTTCATTGAAATAATCTCTCCCTGCACTGGTACCTTCACCAAGTGGATAGTAGTCCTCAAAATATCTGACTAATTCTCCCTTGTAGAATAGCTGATCTCTGTCTTTGTTGTAGCTAAGTCCATATTGTTCATACATTGCAAACGCCTTCGCTTTACTTTCTGGTGTTTCCACGTATGTTATTTCTTCTTCTACCGCAGTGATATGCTTGCTCTCTTGCTCTTTATCAGTAGCAGAAGCGGCATTCGTAGCGAATATGACTGTGGTACTAATGATTAAAGCAAGAGCAAGTAATATTCCTGTAAAAGAAGTCTTATTTATTTTCATAATTGACACAATCCTTTCTTCAATAGAATTCTTACAAAAATTGTTGCACAGAGGGGTTAACCTACTTTTCTTTTCTTCTAAGCTAATCAGCGTCATGGCGTAATTGGATCTCATATCTTCTCCGAATATCCTCACTACAGTTTCATCACAGGAAAGTTCAATATCTTTGTTTACTAGCATATACATTACCCATACAAATGGATTAAACCAATGTACGCACAAAGCAAATACTAAAATCAACTTTTTCAGTATATCAAATTTTCGGATATGCACGAATTCATGGGTAAGTATATATCCAAGTCGAGTTTCATCCATCAAATCTGTTTTTTTAGGTAACAATATTACAGGATTGAATATTCCATAAGTTAGCGGGGCTACTATTCTATCTGACTGTCGGATTTGTACTCTTCTGCATATGTGATGCCTCTGCTGCCAATCTTTCACAAATTCGTTGTCAATCGGCAATGAAGTTTTATATTCTATACGGCAACGAATATGGGTTACAAGAAAAAACAAAGCAAGACCCAGTAAACCGACTATCCACACTATTATTACAGGAGATATATTTTTGATTGTCTCATTTGATAACATGGTGCTTATACTATTATCTGTCATTCCAATATTAGGCATGGTAGTTACCATGGAAGGTATATTTATGGTTGAAACCTTATTTTTTAATATGTCTGCAATCGTATAAATACTAAAACGTGATGATAGAGAAAAAGGAATTAACAGGCGATACAATGCCACTCCCCAAAGAACAAGGAATGTTTTTTTAGGTAGCTTGTGAAGTGTCAGTGCACGAATAATAATAATCACTAGAATAAGACTAATAGACGAAAGACTCATTTTTAGTATATCCATAGCCATATCCTCATTCTAGATCTCCGACAAGTTGTTTTAGCTTTTTAATTTCTTCTTGCGATAGATTTTTCTTACTTAAAATAGAAGCCACAAGCTGGTCAGCAGCACCATTATACATCTTATTAATCAGTTCCGTAGTTTCTAATTCCCTCGCCTGTTCAATAGTTACAAGAGGGTGACAGATAAAATTTGGCTCAATTCGCTCTATGGCCCCCTTATCGATGCACCTTTTAATTAGCGTATAAGTGGTGGTTTTACTCCATCCAACTTGTTCTTTTAAGGTTTCAGCAATCTGTTTAGCTGTGGTATCACCCTCTTTCCATAGAACCTCCATAACCTTTAGTTCTGAATCATAAAGTTTAATTTCCATTACTACACTCCTTTTTGCAGTTTATTCTACTGCAGTAGAATATTGACAACTCCATTCTACTATAGTAGAATGGAGTTGTCAATATAATATTTTGAATTCTATATAAGTATCTATTAGTCTTTGCCTTCCTGAGTATAGCTTGTTTTTCTTATATAAAAAGATGATTCCATAACTAGAATCATCCTAAAGCACAAAAACTTTTTATACCACTAATTTTATCAAATTATTAGATGGATCTTTCGTAAATATATTATTATCTTCTTCTATTATCTCATAGCCTAGATTACTTAGATTATTTACTATATTTTCCCTTACATCTATATCAGGGAATATTATAGTATAATATTTCATACCTGCAGCATTGTCTGGCAAAGCTAGAGCATTCTTTCCGTTCCAAATATTTAGTCCTATATGGTGATGGTATCCTCCTGACGAAATAAATAATGCTGAATTAGCCATTTTCATTACTAAATCAAATCCTAACCCATCACAATAAAATTTTTTTGCTTCATCTAAATCTCCTACATGTAAATGGATATGTCCTATTATGGTCTCCTGTGGAATTTCACTCCATTTTTCTTCACCAGCATCAAATATAATACTATTATAATCTAAAGGATCTGTTACCATCTCTATTTGATTTCCTTTACGTTTCCATTCCTCACTGTCGATATCTCTATAGACCTCTATTCCATTCTCATCTGGATCTTCTAAATATATAGCCTCGCTAACGCCATGATGTGCTCCCCCGATTATAGGATAACTCTTTTCTCTTAGATGTTTTAAAAATAACCCTAGATAGAATCTATTTGGTAAAAGAAGTGCAAAATGATAAATTCCCGTTCTTCTTGGTAGTTTTGGTATTACATCATCAGGTTCTATAATTGTAATCATAGGATTAACTCCATCTGCCGTTAATGTCACTTCTTTTTCTTCTCTATCTAATACTCTAAATCCCATTATTTCTGTATAAAATTCTATAGACCTTTTTATATCTACTGCTTTTAATACTATCTGATTAACAAATATATCTGGTTTTTCATGAAACTTTGACATAAAATCACCCTCATACTTTTAGTAAATATAATATACCCAATAATAGGTGTTTAAATTATGTCAAACATAATAAATCCTACAGTATTTATAGCAAAATTAGCCATCATGTGAACTAACCATGAACTATATATATTTGAGTTAGATTCATTAAGATAATTGAAAATAATTCCTCCTGCAAATAAACCAACCATAGCTAATAAAAAGATCAATGGGCTAAACCAACTTCCCATAATCCCTATATGATATACTGTAAATGCAAAAGCACTTATAATATAGGCACTTTTTATTGCAATTAGTTTTTTAAGATTTAAAAATATAAATCCCCTAAAGAAAAATTCCTCTAAAAGAGAATTGATAAAAGAAATATATAATGCTACTAAAATAAAATTATTCTTATTTACTTTAAGATTTTCTGCTAGTATATTTTTGATACTATCTAAATCTATATATTTTTTTAATATTAAATAAGCACCAAGTATTATTAAATATACTAATAATCCAAGAATTGTTGAGATTATTAATTTCTTCTTAGACTTAACCTTAAATATATCTTTAAGGTTAATATTACTATCACAAAAAATATATATTAAAGGGATAAATAGAAACATTATTATCTTTATAGCTGACTTATACATATAGCCAGGATTTATAATAGCATCAACAATGGACATTATGGCTATAGATATAGCAGTGATTATAAGTATACCAATTATCGTTTTTCTTTTGTTCATTTTTGCACTTCCTCATGTTAGCTAGTACTAAAGCTTATTTTATATCTATAACTATATCTCGAATCAGTTTTATTTTCAATTAGGAATTTTAAATTATTTATTCTACTAAAATTTCATTTTTTATCCAAATTATACCTTTGCTGGGCATACATAAAATTGACTCTTGGATAAAATTCCAAGAGTCAATTGGTTCTAGCTTAGTTTAAATTAAGGGGTAACCGCTAGACCTATATCTATATATAAATCATCTAGTCTATAATAACTATTTCAAAAAATCTATTGATTTATTATAGTTGTTTACTAGCTGATTGAAAGTATCAATTAATTTTGATATATCTATTTTAATGTTATCTTTATCTTCCTCTATTTCCAATACATCTTTATCCATTTGTCTTGAAATTTGAAATTCTTGAACGTGTTCAGTCTTCCTTTGTAGTTTCCCAAAATATCCCCCTTTGAAACAATTTTCCTTAATAAGATCTTTTAAGTAAATCCATAAATCCATATTTCTATTTTATTTAACATTTTCTCACCTCCTATTTTAATGCTTAGATTTTGGATAGGTTTTTAATTACCAAGGACCTTATAAATAATTATATTGGAATATTATTTCATATTTTTTTCTAAGTTTTTAACATTTGTTTCTAAATTGTTACAAATTGTTACAAGAATATATGATTATTGGGCTTTTTCTTTAATATTTAATGATTTAAAATAAGCCTATAACCTAATGTATATATGATATTTACTAATGTTAATCATTTCCATTTTAAACTTTATTTATTGAGTGAATAGGATTTTCATACCAAAATATAGAATATAAGTATACTAGTATGTAGTGAATTTCAATGATATAATTAATATAAATTTATATACAATTCCACTTTCTAAATATTATATTTATTAAACTTAAGTAAAGTAATAGGGGGGATAATATTGCAATACTTAGGAAAGGTTTTAGTTGTAGATGATGATCAGAATATATTAGAATTAATAAAGATATATGGTGAAAAAGAAGGTTTTGAAGTTGTAGGAGTAAACAATGGCGATCTTGCATTATCTGTGTTCAATAGAGAAAATCCTGACGTGATAATACTTGATATTATGCTTCCAGGTAAAGATGGATTAACACTATGTCGAGATCTAAGACAGATCCGCATGGTTCCCATTATAATGCTTACTGCTAAAGGAGAAGAAGCTGATCGAGTCTTGGGGTTAGAAATGGGTGCCGATGATTATGTATCAAAACCCTTCAGTCCTAGGGAATTAATGGCTAGAATAAAAGCGGTTTTGCGTAGAACGAACACATATGAAACATTAGAGCATTTAAATATAAAGTACCCGGGATTGGAAATTATGTCTAGTACTAGAACAGTACTAGTAAATGGTAAAGATATAGCCGTCACACCAAAGGAATTTGATTTGTTATATTATCTTGCACAGAACCCCCTTCGTGTCTTCTCACGAGAAAACCTATTATCTGTAGTTTGGGGATATGATTACTTTGGCGATCAACGTACAGTAGATGTACACATACGAAGATTAAGGGAGAAGTTAGCCTCTTTAGACCATGAGTACTTAACAACTATTTGGGGCGTAGGTTATCAATTTACATCCCCATTAAAAGTAAAGGAAGTAGCCTATGAATAATTATATACAACTTATAGAAAAGCAAGCTAAGAAATCCTTACAAAAATTTAAAAAATTGGGATTGCTTTTAAGGCATTTTTTTAAAAAACAGTTCAATCGAAATATTTATACCAGAATATTGTTTATAAATATAATATGCTTTGTTCTTTGTCTAACTGCTTTAATAGCATTTTTTGATTTTTCGGTTAAACAGGTAACTTATAATCAAATTCAACAGGAATTATTACGAAAAGCTAAAAGAGCAAATTTTGCATTGTTACAAAAAGAAAGTTGGGATCAGCTTACACTGTCAGAATATGATAGTAGTAATATTGCTCAAAAGCAGCAAGAAAAAATCAAATTTTTATCTGATATCTTCGATGCAAAAATTACAATTTTTGATAAAAGCGCTAATATTGTAGCTACCTCCGCAAACCAAGAAATAGTACCTGGCTCTCAGGTAGATAAAAGCTTTGCCAAGGCAATATCTAGCGGCGAGACCATAACTGCAAAGGTTATTAATAAGGAAACAAAGGAGTTGACTTTTATCGCTGCCGTCCCTATGGGTGACAGTAATGATATTATTATTAATGGCATCCTCCTAGAAGCAACTCCTTCTAAACTTGACCATAATATAGCTAAAATGCGTCTATATCTAATATTAGTAGGAATATTTGTCCTTATTATGATTATTTTTGTTTCTATCTACCAAGCCGAGCACATTTCGAAACCAATTTCTGAATTAAGTACGGCCATGGCCGAATTAAATAGTGGAAACTATGTTACACAACAATACCATCCTGCCCTTGATGAGGTTAAAATATTAATAGATCAATTTAATAAGTTAGCAGAAAAAGTGCAAAAAATACAGGAGGAAAACAGAAGCGTAGAAGAGGAAAGGACAAGGCTCTTTTCTGAGATTTCCCATGAGCTTCGCACACCACTTACAGCTGTTCAAGGATTTGTAGAGGCTATACAAGATGGTATAGTTCAGGACAAGGATTTATTAAACAAATATTTAGAAATCATCTACACTCAGACTGTTCACATTAATAGACTAGTAGATGATATGCTGCAATTGAGCCGCTTAGAAAGCGGCAGCATAAAACTAGAAAAAACTCCTTTAAATTTAATAACTCTAGTACATAGAGTCATTGAATCCATGGAAGCATTAGCTCGAAGTATGAATATAAATATTATTTTTGAAAAAAATATAGACCAAGCAACGATAATGGGTGATATCGATCGAATTGAGCAGATAATCAGGAATCTGCTACAAAATGCTATTAATGCTTCAGAAAATGGAGAAATTATAGTTAAGATAGAAAGTTCCCCGAACTCTGTTATTCTAATGGTTAGAGATAATGGGACTGGGATATCTAGTGATGACTTACCTCATATTTGGGATAGATTCTATCAAAGCAAATCTCATAGAAATGTAGGTAAGGCAAAGGGTGGCAGCGGCCTAGGTTTAGTTATAGTAAAGCAACTTGTACTACTACATAATGGGAAAATTGATGTGGAAAGCCATCTTGGCATAGGTACTACTTTCTATGTACATTTTCCTGCTTTATAGTATCTTCTGCACCATAAAACTATCTTATTAGCTTCCAGTATATTATATTTGAAAACTCATTAAATATTATCAAAATATGAAAAGCATCTATCAACACGTTAAAGGTAGCTTTTCTTGGTCACTGCATAAACGACTTACACGAAATCAAAGATTTCCACAATCTGCTTAAAACTCATTAAGATCAAATTCTTGATATGGAATGTTAAAGCAGAACTTTTCTATTCGTTATAAAAATTCCTTGGATACGTAATCTCTATCCAAGGAATCTCTATAATTATTAAACTTAACTATTTTAATTATTCAAAGATTTTTGATTAGTTGTAGGATTCTATTTTTCGTACTGGAAATTGTATTTCAGTAATATATTCATTAGGGTCAGAAGTAATCCACTCCCCCTTTAAATATAATTCCCTCTGTGGTCCAACTATTTCATACTTATTCTCCTCAATCCATTTTGATATGGCATTATAGCCCATATGAAGAGTCTGATATGAACCTTGGTGAACGACACATACCATTTCTTTTATTCCCTCAAGTTCTTTAACCTTAATTCTTTCTGTATCAGGCAGGTCTTCATCTATTGGCTCAACTACCTCTGCATCAACTGATTCCTCCTTATAACCTGTATTATGATATATAACCATACATGGTGGAACTATCCTGACACCGTATTTTTCTATATGTTCTACTAATTCTTCCCATAAATGTCCCTGTTCACTATAGGATGGAATAGTATCTCTCAATGTGGCAACTTTCAAAGGTTCAACTTCCTTTAACACAATGTCATATTTCATAATATACGCCTCCTGTTTACATATTTTAATAAAAGCTTCAATACGATCTAATCTTGCTTGTTCACTTCTCACTCTGTCTGAGATTTCCGAATGCTTTAACTCCAAGAGAATTTGTATTTGTTTCGAATCCATATTGCTGTTTAGAATCAAAGCAATCTCATCTAAGGAAAATCCTATATCCTTTAAGGAAACTATTCGATTGAGTCTAGGCATCTGGCTTGCTGAATAGTATCTATATCCTGTGAAGGAATCAATTTTCTCTGGCTGTAACAAACCAAGGCTATCATAATATCTTAGTGCTTTAACAGTCACTCTATTTAGTCTAGCAAAATCTCCAATTTTAAACATTTCAATCACCTATACATGTATATTTTGAGGTCCTCATATAAATAATAAACCCTCCTGTACTAGGAGAGTCAATATAAATTTAATAAATGTTTAGATATTTTTAATTAAAATTATTAGGGATTATTTCTCTTAAATAATATTCAAAAAGTAAATCGAGGCATTATCTCGATATATTATTTTTTGATCTTTATGAATATTCGTCCTATGCATCTTTCAAATATTTTACAATTAATTTCTCTAGCTTTTGACTTAATTCTAATATATCCTCATTGCTCATTACTTTATCTTTTTCTATAACTTGCTTATTTAACTCATCTCTCATTACTTCAATCTGTTCTTTTAGCTCTTTTAAAGTATCCATTTTTTCTCGATTCTCACTTTTCTTCATTTTTTTCTCTTTATATAAATTTTTATCTGCTGTTCTTATAATATCTTCCATATTGTAAAAATCATTATTTGAGGCCACTCCTGCACTAATTTGAATATCTATGTTTTCTTTTACTGTTTGCTTATAAATTTGTCTTCTAATCCTTTTTATAACCTTATCTACAGCATTTTTATCCTGGCTTAAAAGTAAAACTATGAACTCATCCCCACCATATCGTATACCTATGTCTTCTTTTCTTATGCTCTTTTGAATGGCTTGCCCAACTACTTTAATAGCCTTATCTCCTTCTAGATGTCCATAACTATCATTAATCTTTTTTAGATTATCTATATCTATTAATATTAAAGAAAGATCTTTGAAACTAAGGTGACAGTGAATTTCACTATTAATCTGTTCCCAATAACTCCTACTATATAAACCTGTAACATCATCTATTAGTGTTTTACTACAATTACAGCATTTAGATGATTTCGGATTAATTATAATTATGTAATAAAGTTCATCACAAATATAAAACTTATCAATACCTATAAAATTATCTCCTGTAGCATACTGAACATGTAAATCAATAGGTAAATTCTCTAAAATTTTTAACTTTTTTAGGTAATTATAAGTTCTTTTATTGTCAATACTACTATAATAAATCCTATGTTCCTGATTCATTATAATTTGAATTATCCCATTAATTTCAAGGTCTTCTTTGTACATTACTGTAGCCTCCAAATTTATAATATGTTCTTCATTAGAACGTATTGTTGTATAACTTCATATAAAATACAATTGTTCCAATAAAGAACAGAAGGTGATGATTATGAAATTAGTATTAGATTCCAAGGAACGCAATATCGCAGGTTTCAGAGTAAAAACTGCAAGATTAAAAAACAACATGACACAAAAAGAACTATCAGTAAAACTCGAAACATTAGCTGTTTATATTGACAGAGCAAGCATCTCTAAATTAGAGCAGCAAAAAAGAATTATTACTGATATCGAATTAACAGCCTTATCTCAAGTATTAAATGTCAGTGTAAATTGGCTTTTAGGATTAGAAAAATAGCGCTTGTTCTAATAAAGAACATTATATCATTTACCCTTATTCTTGTAAATATAACGACCTCTTTTGTTATTCATATTCTTTAACGCTACAACATCTGTAGTACTAGCTCATTTTTTATTCTAATTTTATTACATGAAAGTTTTTCCTTAAAATAAAATTTCCAAGTGGATAACAGATAAAATGGAAAGAAAGGAATGAATTTAAACTATTTAAATTGTATTTCTTTATCTTTAATATATGCATAGATATATCT
>NZ_CABSQO010000019.1:0-83808 GCF_902479755.1 uncultured Tissierella sp.
TGAGATAGAAAAGAAAATACAGTAATTAAACTGTAACTTTATTATACGAGGAGGTGCTGTTATGGCTGAGAAACAATGTGGATTTTTTGGCGGTTGTTTTGATGAATCAATCATATTCATATTCTTAATATTAATTCTTTTGTTCTTCTGTTTCTGTAACTAGTAGTACGGCTTTTTTAAAAAATCTAACTTTATTACTGCATAGGAGGTATATATTATGATTGACAATGAAATACGTACAAATTGCTTTGACGAAGAGTGTGGCTGTGGTATGGATACTTCATTATTGTTCTTCTTTTTACTTTTAGTAATTCTTTTCTGTAACTGTGACGGTTTTTTTGGAAGAAGGTGCTAAATCTCCATATTGAATCGGGGCTTATTCCCGATTCTTTTTTCATTTATTAACTCCTAAAAAGTACCCTCTTAAATCCTTGTCTATTCAACACATAGTCCCCCTAGAAATAATAATGAACACTTTTCCACTTCCATTCATAATCTATTGTAAGAGTGCTAAATCTGAACTGAATAGGGGGTGTATTTATGGGTGGCTTATTCGGCAGAAGAGGATGCGAGGGAGAATGTGGTATGGATACTTCTCTACTATTCTTCTTTTTAATATTAGTAATTATCTTCTGTAACTGTGATTTCTTTTAATCTATAATAATTGAGTCGGGGGTTACCTCCGATTCTTTTTTATATTTATTCATAAACCCTAGCCTACTAAATCCGTAACTATATTAGGATATACTTTCCTAAATCTAGTAAAATTCTCTTCTGCCATATTCTCTGCTAGGCTATTTTTCACTGTTGCTATTCTACCACTTACTTATTGTCATAATTTGCACTTACAGCACGGTCCAAATTCATAATCTATTCCATTTATTTTCTATTAAAAAATATTATTCCTAAGACACGTTTCTCTTCTGCTTATATATTTAACTACTTTTCTAGTTGTTATAGCTTGTCCTCCTTCTCTCGATTCTTCTATATCTATCATTTCTACATTTGTTAAATCTCTTAATGCTCTAACACTTACCCCAGTACTGCCATTCTAATTATATGAAGTCTTATCATTCTTAGTTCATCTACAAAATTTATTTGACCCTCTATCTCAACTCGTTCATCTTCTTGCTTTGGGCTATGGATTTACTTCTCCTGAATATTATCTTAATCCCTAAGAGGAAGGATACTACCAATGTATTTTAATATCACTCAATAAATAGTACAGATATAGATTTTCTGACCCCACTGTTTGAATAATTTTGTCGTCTTATAAAAGCTTTAGAAATTATAAATGCAAAACTATAAAAGTTTTTCAAATAAAAAGCCTATGATCAAATTCATAGACTTACTTTAAAAAGTTTAACCGCGCTAGGTTATAATATTAATCTATAGCTTATTTCTAATTTTATCATAAAATAGTGATGGTAAAATATTTTCATATATATTCAGTTTTTTCACAAACTGCTGTATATAAATCCTCATCCTTTGATAAAATCGTGAAAATAAACTTAGTCATAAAAAAAGTACTCCTCAGTTTACTCTAGGGTCTTGTCTTAGCATCATTATTCTATCTTTCTTTGCAATTTATTTTCAAAATTAACCTTCCCATGCTCATCTTCTTCTGTACACATAGGCTTATCCGTTATATAATCTACTACTACATTTCATACTTATGTTTTTCTCAATCTATGGTATTTATTCGTTTTGTATAATAAAATAAACTTTTAAAAGAGCAACTTACTTTCAAAGATTATAAAGATGCCAAGTCCAATAAAAACAATAGGAACGATGATATGCTTATATTTTTGCAGCATTTCTTTTACTTGGGGGAAACTTGCAATTTTTTCGCTAATAAAGCACCACAATGCAATCATTACCACAAAGATGATTACAGTCATTATTAACTGTCCGAAAGTATAGCTGCGAAACAAAGGAATGTATATACCAATGTTGTCGGCTCCATTTACGATAGTAACAAGCATAACACTTAATATTTCAGGCTTAATTATCTTCCTTAGAAGATTTTTTATTTTTTCGATTTTACTAAAGTGATTTTCCTGTTCTCTTTTTCCGCACGTCTCATTGTTGTCTATATCTGTTTCAATAAAGCCATGGTTTTTGGCGTGAGGTTCTTGCATTTCTTTTTTAGAATCAAACCATACTTTTACTCCTAATATTATTGGTATGACCCCCAAAATCCCAACATATTCTTCTGATAATATGCGTAGACCAAATGCACCCAAAAGACTAAGCATAACCAATATACCAATGCCAAGATATTGTCCAATCACAATGTAGCTTTTTTTCATCTTCTCATTGACTTGTGAATATAGAATCGTCAACACAAATATATCATCAATATTAGTGCTTGCAAACGAAATAATTGATGTAATGATTGAACCAATCACGGATATTCCTCCCTTAAAATAATTTAAGCCTATACATACAAAATCGTGTATAGGCTTACTAATCCAGTTGTAATCATACTTCTTATGGTTGGTTTTACTACCTAAAGGTATGAACTGCCCACACCCTATACGTTTACAACAATTATATCACAAGTTTACGATTTTTCACTTTTTTGACAGGCTCAGCAGTGATTCATTTCCTACTAAATTTACTAGAACAAAGACTATTATAGTTCCTTCTATACAATGTATAATCCTATTTTCACTATAACACTATCCAAAAGCATTAAATCTAATAATTTACTTAATAAACTTATCTATAGCAGCATTTAATTTTTCTAATGGCTCATTATCATTATTTTCAATTGCTTCTAGAATACAGTGATTTATATAATCTTGTAAAATTAACTTTCCAGCATTATTAAATACTGCTCTAACTGCTGCTATTTGTATAGGTATTTCACTACATTCTTTTCCTTCTTCAAGCATTCTCTTTACCGCTTCTGCATGCCCAATTATTTTTGACATTCTATTAATAATCTGTTTACTATGAGGATGATTATGTTCATTCATATTTATATCACTCCTTGTATAAAATTACATTATTCTATTTTTATTTCTTTCCGTTTACTTTTCATGAAATGAATCATTAAAATAATTCTCCTGACTATTATGTCTATAGAAATTGCCAACCATACACCAACTAATCCCCAATTTAATCTTATTCCTAATAGATATACTCCCAATACCCGTACTCCCCATATTCCTACAAAAGTTGAGTACATAGGATATTTTGTATCCCCTGCTCCTTGTAGTGCAGAAGTAATTACGAGGGTTACACATAGGAATGGTTGAACTAATGCTACGATTCTAAGTACTTTAACAACTAGGTCTATTACTTCAAAATCTTTACTAAATAATCCTGCCAAAAATGGAGCAAATATATAGAAAACGGCTCCTACTACCACCATAAATCCTGTTGCAAGAAAGTAAGACATCAATCCATGCTTTTGAGCTTCATCGATTTTTTTGCACCCAGACTTTGTATGAAAAAAGACACCCATACAAGGATGTCATTAGTTTAATTTTTAAATGTTGTATTTTTCTATAATGCCTCTGCTCAATGGGAGAAAATCTTCTATTTTTTACCGTCAAATTATGGCATTATGCCATTTGTTTTATATATAGATAGATTCATATGGAAAATATACTTAAAAATATTGAGTTTTTTCTAATGTTTCAGGTATAAACATTTTTATTTATTACATGTTTTTTCTAATATCTTCTGTATCATGGCCTATGCTTTTTAGCCTTGGCTTTATACCAATAATATTTTCTTCATCATTCATTCTCTCATCCTTTACTTTCTTCTTATATACTTCTAAAAGAAAGGAGAAAATTCTCCATTTATCTTCCGATAAATTACAACCAACATGTGATGTATGTAAAAAAGAAACCTAATTATAGATTTCTTTTAAAACATAAATTACCTTTTAATCTTATTAGCTATAAATAATAATATGCAAGCTCCAACTACAGACACTATTACACTCCATAAATTTAATCCTGTAACACCAGATGCTCCTATTAATCTAAATACAACCCCTCCTATAAAAGCACCTATAATACCAACTATAATATTTGCAATAGCACCCATCTGCGAATTTTTACCCATTATCATACTTGCTATCCAACCAGATAGTGCACCTAATATTATCCATGTAAGATATCCCATAATATAAACTCCTTTACTATTTATTTTAATTATCTTGTATTTAAAATACCCTATATACAATTAAAATAAACAGTACTGTTATTTTGTCTGCTTTATCATGACTTAAATCAAACTTCTATGACAATTTAAACATTTATAAACTATATACTCTTTAGGCTCCATCTTCTCACCTCATTTTTAGTTATCATTTATATATATATCTGGTTAGATTATAAAAAATCCCACCGGGGAACTGGTGAGATTTAATGTAAATCCTTATTTAATTTTTTGACACATAATCTGGAATAAATTTCAATAATACTATATTAACACACTTATATATTCTTAATGTAAATATCTGTCCTACTAAGCCATCCCTTATATCATTTATATAATCGTTTGTTTCCTCTACTATTCTATTGAGCTTATTCTACAATTTATCTAATTTATTATAATGAGCTTCATGATTATACCCTATAATTGTAAGCTTTCTTTCTATATAAGGAAATTCATTATCAAATCCTTTTACATTGTCTTTTGTATATATAATCCGAATCTAATATCTATCTTTTTAATACTTCTATTTCACTTTCTAAATATTTAAGCTGTGATAATCTATTAAGAAGTAATATTTCTTTTACTAATGCTACTCTATAATCTCTTTTAGCTATTGCTTTAGCCTCTCCTCTTTCTTTTATAATAGTAATATCCGTATTTAGGTCATTCCCATATTTATTTAATTCTATCTTTAGATCCTGCATGTCCTCATTCCCAAAAAAGAAAAACCCAAGGCTTTTATTTTCCCTGGGCTTCTAGAGTCTCTATCTATTTGACTTGATACAAATAATATTTATCTTTATTTATTAATATTAATTTGTAGCAGAATAAGCAAATGGTAGTAACTCTTTTACAGTAATCTTTTTCAATTTATTTTCTATATTAATAATCACTTTACAGTTTGGTGCATAATCCAAAATAAATTGTCTACAATTCCCACATGGTGGTAATATCTTCTCACCATTCTCTCCCCAAACAGCAACTAAACATTCAAATTCTCTTTCTCCGTCAGTTATTGCTGAACCAATAGCTATAATTTCAGCACAAGCACCATGAAGAGAATAAACATTTACCCCTGTCGATTTATAATTACATAATTTAAAGATACTTACTTTGACAAATCTATTAGAATTTCTCTTGCGACTTTTCTTATAGTAGAATCATAATGACTCATATATCTAGTCAAAGTTGGTACATATGTAAGATTATAGGTATAACCTAAAGCATATAAAGTCTCTTCAAATAATTCAGACTCTAACCCTAATTCTTCTAATTTTTCAGCTAAATAGTCTAATTCCCTCCTTGCTAAAGATTATGCCCTAGTGTACTCTTGCACAGATACCATGTTAGGTGAAATATCCCACACCAGTATGCTAAATCCCCAAGCGAATCATTAATGCTATCTTTTGAAATCAATTCTATATTTTACTTCCCCTATTTGTCCATTTGGCTCATAAATAAATGAAATATTATCTACCTCAAAGCTCCAACTAAAATCCATAAATGATAGTTTTTTTAATACTTTTCCTATATTTTCTTTTGTAACATCCTCATACGCTAAACTAATATGAGGGACCCACGATTGTGGGCTATAATAATCACTTATATCTTCCCCTACTTGTTTTAATCTTTCCCAAATAGAATAATGGAACTTCAATAGTTGAACATCTTTAACTACGGGTATAAAAACAACTGGGGATTTTCCAGTAAACAACCCTATCCCCGTTGTTTTTACTTCAAATGGTTTTGTACATACTGCAATATCCTCAAATACATTTATTAATTTGTCCATATCGTAGCTTTCTGCGATTTGCCATGAAAAATGTGGATATGGTGTAACTCTAACTCCAGTTAATCCAATTTCTTTTTCTAGCTTATTCCATATGCTTTCAACCTCTTTATAATAAGGTTGAGGCAGCAATGATACTATACCATGCATATTTACACCTCCATAAAAATCTTACTATATGTCTTACATAATTGTATAGATAATGTTAATTAAACATCTAGATAAGCCTATAAAAAATCATTATGATAACTTAAGATTTGTCTACCTTTTGAATCATTCTTTTGTTTCTTTAGCTTTTATCACTAATACAATTCCATAAATAATTATTGCAAAAGTTATACATAGTGCAAGAAACATAGGCATCTCTGTTGCATAATCACTAGCATAAGTTTTCTATGAACCCGTTTGCATTTCAACACCTTGGATAAATTTTAAACTGTATATTTCTAGTGATAAAACTAAGCCCCCCAAGATGATGGCTAAACTACCAAGTGCTGATTTTTCCACTTTAAATCACTCCCTAAACAATTCATTAATTTCATCTTCAACTTAATATAAAGATTTTTTAATAGATATTATTTTTCTGTTATCAATTACTTGTATAGAAATTATAACATATATCATGAATTTATTTAGACTATATGGTAAATATTTTACTTTCCAATACCGCATTATTCAGTTTTCAAGGTTCAAACTTTTAATTATTAGTTCATATAAATAGCCTTAGTTACTTAAAGTATAAGATAAAAATACCGTAAAATTCTTTTCTGAATTGTACGGTATCAATAGAACTTTTAGTTTTAATAAACACGACGTTTAATATAAATTATGCGACTAAATAATAAGTGCTAGTTTTGTCCTTTCTTAATCAAATTGGACTTCCCATTTCTCATTTCGATATGCATTAAAGCACATTTCAAAGCGCATCATAATCACTATGAGTATTATTACTTCCATCTGCAAACGATCCATACACCATAATTGTATGTGGCTTATATTTATCATTAAGATATGTTATTATCTTGTCATGCATACTTATTCTCCTTTATAAATATAAACTGTCTCTATTCTAACTTTTACACTTGTCACTTAATTATAAAAATCATAGTATATTTAATACAGCTTTATCTGCATTATATTATAAGTATTTTTGCTTTTCAATACCGTATTATTTATTTTTGAAGATTCAAATTATCATATTAATTTCTAATAACTATGATTGAACAGATAGCTTTAGTTAGTTGAACACAACATAAAAATACCGTAAAGTCCATTTCTGAATAATACGGTATTGAAATGAAATATTTAGTTTTATTAATTATGAGGTTTGGCATAAACAATGTGTATTAGGATTACTAAATATTTAGTAATGCATTTGAAATTTCCTCAAGTTTTTCATCAGTTATACCAAATTTTTTCTTAAATCTTTCATCTTCCATTCTTGCAATAATTAATCTTGTAAGTAGATATTTCCTTAATAATGTTTTGTATCTTCTCAATTGATTCTTCATCATCGTTATAACCCTTAATGATAGTAACTTCAAATATAAATTTTCCCTCGTATTGTTTATTAAAGTAAACCATGTTTGAAATATATTCTACTAATGTATATCCTTCAATTAGTCTCTGGATTTTTTGAAAATCTTCTTCTGTTATTACTTTTATCTCTCCAACAACCTCATCACATTTATTAGCAATTTCTATATATTCATCTCTGCTAGTAAATATCCATTAGAAAGTAATCTTACAGATAAATCTTTGGCTTTTATAAGATCAACAATATCACCTATTTTATCATTTACTAAGAATTCTCCCTTTGAGTTAATAAATATTAATTCTGATTTTGTACTTTCTATCATGATTTCTAGTTCGATTAATGAACTATCTATTTTATCAAATGTTGGGTACCTATCTTACTTTGCGACCTTCCAATAGGACAAAATATACAGTCAAAGTTACAATATTTTTCTGGAAGAATGTTAACTTCCAGTACCCTTCTTCCATCCTCAATATAAACATCTTTATAACTAAAAACACTCATCACTTATTATCCTCAAATTACTTTATTGATACTTCTTTACTGTTAATATCAAGAATTGAAATCTTACATGTTCCACCCAAATCATCCTGTACTTTTTTTGCTAAATCTCCTAAAGCATTCTCAAACTCTTTTAATCTTCTTTCATCAATTAATTCAATGCATAAAAATGCATTCTTTGTATCTTCAGTAAGCATTGTTCTTACTGATTCACGCCAGTTCCAACATCTACAAATTGCTCCTTGGTTATCTTTATATACTATTTTCCCTTCATATAGTGGTGCATTTTCATCTGTTCCTAATGTAATAAAATTTTCATTTCCAACTGCCTTAGTCAATCTAATATTCCCAACAAATGTATCTATATCCTTACCTCCGCAAGGCAATCCATATCTTAATGAAATAGAGTTGTAAATATCAACTAGAGGATTAATGGTCCCTAAATGGTTTCCATTATGCACCCGTTTTAATAATGCCTCGATTGATGACCTTGCACCTTTCTTTGTTTTAAATTTTTAAAACCCCTCTCTCCATACCTTTATAACTTCGTTGCTGCTGAATTCTTCATTCTTTAAATATTTTAAAGCTTCCTTTTCTGAGTTATAAATCATATCTTTACATTTGTCTTCATCTTTTATAGAGTTATCTATGCCATGACAAACAACAATGCCAATCCTTACATTGGGAAATAGGTTCCAAAAGTCATCTTCAACAATAAATTTCTTCATTAAAGTATACATCCTCAAAAATAAATAATGAAAAAAGCCATAGAAATATTATTTAATATCTTCCAGGCTTTTATCCCTCCGTGTACACAGTCAACTGTGCGTTTTCTCTTGGACCTGCCAGCTATAAACTGCGGAACCCTAGAAAACTTAAATATATAATTAAATTATGATTTACAAATTTAAAATTACAAACTAATCTTAGCATAATATTAATATTAAATCAATTATATGTCTTTCTTCGCAAAATTCCACTTATTTTAATATTGCATCTTATATTACAGTATCCTAATAAAATATTTAACTTTAATATTCATAACGTCTAATAAGAATATTACTAAAATTGATATTAACTATCTATTTGCCTCTCCTGAAACATGCTCTATAATGATTTTTATTACTTTAGTTCCTTTGCTTGCCTTTTTAATATATTCTTTTCTTTCTTCAATATAATCTGGGGAATATTTATTTAGTATTTCTAAAAGAACCATATTTTTTTCATCATCATAAACTTCAATTGTCTTTCCAAATACAATTACACTCTCATACTTTGTACTAAATTCGTCAGGTAGAATGCAAGTTTGTACTACTACACAAAAAGATGCTTTAGTATTATTTAATATATTATCTAATTTATGTCCATTTACAGTACTATGAAAATATATTAAATTATTTAGGTATGAAAATAATTTAGTTAATCATTTATTAGATGCTATAAATAGAATTGACATAGCATTAGAAATAATTTCTTCCCTTATATATGATGATTACTTGAATTTTATTTCTAGTAATTACGGAGGTGAAATTCAATATATAAGAAGATCATTAAAACTAACTCAAGAGGAATTCGGAGATATTTTAGGTGTTCATAAAAAACTATTCAAATGTGAGAAAAACAACAAGCATATCCAACTAGGGAAATTTTTATAAAAATCAAGATACACAATATAATATTTTTTATCAAAAACAATAAAAAATGTCTTACGCTTCCTTTATAACATGTATGGGGTCAGCTCCACCACCACTTCCGCCGCCTCCAATACCGCCACCAAGGTCATTCATTTTTCTTGCTAAAGCTGTTGTTCCTACCTGACTAAGTAAAACAAGGCTTAAACAAAGAACCATTAATATTTTATTAACTCTGCTTATCATAAACTTATCCCCTTTAGTTTGATATTATTTATATTCTATATAAAGGTTTGATTTTCCTTTTTATTTTCATAAGTAAGTTCATACAAATTCAGTCATAATTCACAAATAAAAAAGGACCAGAAATTTAATCCTGATCTACTTTAATAATTTATCTAACCCTTTGTCTCCATAAAACCTATCTACTAGCTCCAGAATCATTATGCTAAATAAAAATAATAATATAAATCCTATAACTTTATTGCTTTTATTGATGCGGACATAATATATTCTCCAACTTTTAAATTATGTGCCCATTTTTCAGCATATTCCTTTGATACTTCTTGGGTTTCAATACTAATATCACTAAAACCAGCCTTTTTTAAGTATAATTTTAATTCTTCAACCGAAGATGCCCCAGTAACTCATCCACAATAAAGGTTCTCATCTTGTTTCATTTCCTCTGTTAATTCTCTAATAAGAACTATATCAGAAATAGCAACTCTACCGCCCTTTTTTAATACACGATAAGCCTCGTTATATACCCTTTGTTTATTGGGAGACAAATTTATAACACAGTTTGAAATAATTACATCTGCAGTATTATCTGCTACAGGAAGATTTTCAATTTCTCCTAGTCTAAAGTCTACATTTCTATATTTATATCTTTTAGATATGACTCTTGATTTATTAATCATCTCTGGAGTCATATCAATTCCAATAATATACCCCTTAACTCCAACTTTTTTTGAAGCTAAAAAACAGTCAAATCCTCCTCCACTTCCAAGGTCTATAACAGTTTCACCTTCTTTAAGATTAGCTATTAATTGGGGATTTCCACAACCTAGCCCCATATTAGCTTCCTCTGGAGCAGTTAATATTTCTTCATTAGAATATCCAATTTTACGTGATATCTCTATTGAAGATTTCTTAAGCTTAATATCTCCTCCACAGCAGCCATCCCTTTTTACATTTCCAGTGGCTATTTTACTATAACTATTACGAACAGCATTTCTAACATCTACTTTTTTAAAATCGCTCATCTTTTCGCCTCCATTAATTATTTTTACATTTACAACTGTTTTCATTTATAATCTCTCAAATTTTCACAAGTCATTCCACTATTTTTATATTCATTTAATTTTTCTATATCTTGCTTACATATATCTATTTTATTGAGTTCATTCTCTAGAAGTTCTTTTATAAATGGAAATTGTTCCAAAGTTTCTTTATTTAATTTATAATATATCCATTGAGCTTTTTTCTCATATGCCACAATCCTAAGCATATTTAACTTAGTGAGATGTCTTGAAGCGTTTGATTGTGTAATTCCTAATATATGTTCAATTTCACACACACATAATTGTCCATCTTTTAATATGTTTAATATTCTAATTCTATTTTCGTCACCTAATGCTTTCAATATTTGCACTATATCCATTTCATATCTCCTCATAATTTTATATGCTTTTATGATTATATTCGTTTATACTCATATACTATACTTAATAGTTAAAATTGTCAATAATCGATTTTATAATTCATATGAAATATTCTTATTTTCTAATACCACATTATTCAATTTTCAAAGAACAAATTTCCCTAAATAATTCGCAACATCTACAAGTTAAATAATAACTACATATTTTAATCTTTTTAACAAAAGGCTGGAATGTACTTAAAACTAATATCTTTATGGATTTTACTTCTAATTTTAATTAGTATGATCATTGCAATCACTAAGTTTATAAGGCATCTTTAAAAAATAAAAAAGACCAGAATTAATTTTCTAATCTAATAACTCTTAACGCTTCAGGAGAATTCCCTTTTCTCTATATAAATCCTTTAGCTTCTAAAGTTTTTAAATATCCATATACAGTAGGGGTTGACTTAAGCCCTAATATATCTCTTATCTCTCCAACACTAGGAGCATATTCGTTTTGTTTTATGTAATCTATTATTATATTTAATACTTGTGATTCTCTTTCAGTTAGCATATAAATTCCCCCTTTACTAGATTGTATCAGAACGTCCGTTCTGCATAAAGGAGAATTTATCAAATTATGTAGAGTTACAGTAAAAGGTCTACATACCTTGATTTGTTTGTAGGCCTTTTACTATTAATTTATTAAAATAATATAATCTATCTAATTTTATCTAAATCTAATACCATTTTATATCTATGATGCCCTTTTCCATATTCATCTTTACTCAATTCATCAATCTCAAATCCTAACTTATTCTTATATAGATGAATAGCAGATTGGTTTTCTATATCTACGGTTAAACTCATTCTCTTAAATCCCTGTCCTATAAGATTTTTACAAACGCCTATTAAAAAATGATATCCTAACCCTTGTCCCTGAAACTCTTCAACTATAGCATAATCAAACAGATAACATTTATCTATGTCTTCCCAGTCTCTCATTAAAATAGCTAGACCAATTACCTTTTTCTTATTTTCTTCTTTTAATAAAAATACATTTCCATGCCGAATTTGAGGAACTAATCCCCATTCGTCCATCCCCAAGTCTCCAAAAATGCTTACTCCAAAGGTTACCATCCGTTTCAATATATTAAGATCATAATCTTGGACCAAATATATCTTAAGATTCTTAATATCTCCATCCAGATTATCCACTACTTTTTTTGGTAATGCTCTTACTTCTTCTAGATACACCTAATCATCTCCTAATACCTTTTCTATATATAAGTATTTCCTCATAATATACAGATTAAACATTTTTTACCTTCTAAATTTCTTTAACTCTTGTAGTAGTAATCTTACCATGTACTTTACTCAATGTTTTAATTTTTAATGTTGGATTGCTAACACCAAATTCTTCTATAATGTCTTCTAGTAGTTTAAATTCTTTTCTCTTAATAACAATTTCGATTTTATATCTTTCTTCCTCATTGTTTTCACTGTAATTACTGGATTTATAGAATACTTTCAAAAAATAAAAAAGTGACTTGGAAGTAATCCTGATCAAATTTAATCTATAGTTTTTCCATCTATCTTTTGCATATCTCATACTATGAAACTCTTTAGCATCAGCAAAGACCCGTTCTATAGCCTGACTTCGTAACATATAGAGTTCTTTGCTGCCAGTAGTATGCCTTATATCCTCTATTTTTTCAATATACTCTTCCCCAACATGACGAACAACGAGTTTCACATGGTTTTTGCTTTTCGTGCATTGCTGTAAAAAAGGACAATCCTTGCATTTTTCAGGGCTGGTCTTATAAAATCTAAGTCAATCACTTTTTCGAGTTTCCTAACCAAATGTTCCTCCCGCACAAGATCTTCAAGGCAGAGCATTTCCTTCTGAAATTTATATGTTGCATTCTTTTTACTCATCATCATATATCACCTATATCATTACAGCATATTTTGTTGATTTTCGGCAGTTTCCAATAAAAACAGCACATACCTTTTTCTTATGTATGTGCTGAATATTTATGGTATAACACGCAAGCGTAGAAAAACTACATAACCAAGAAGCAAAGTCTTTAGTGGCTCTAAACGGTAGGTAAGTGTATTTTAATCCACTATCTGAAACGTAAATACAACGGGGTTTACAATATTTTCGCTAAGGGGAGACACATCAACTGACTTAATCTTCAGTTTTATTCCCAATGCTTTTTGGTATTCATACAAACGCCCACCTGCGCATCTTTCAAAATATGTTTCAATTGATGCCGGAAATCGAAACATTCCTTTTGGGGCATGCTTGTAGTATCCATGGTTACAGGCAAAAGTGACTGTGATTGTATTATCATCATTCAAAACGGCTGTTCTGCCAAAGGTATTTGTAAATAGTTCCAGCCTTTCGGCAAGGGGTTTGTCAGCGTGTTCAAGTGCGAAGGCTTTACGTTCTTTATCGTACCCAGTACCACTACAACTTCCGTTTTGCTCGTATAGTCGGAAGCGTTGCTCCTTGGTGAGCTGTTCTTCCATCGCTTTTATAAAATTTTCATCGCATTCGTCTCCCTTATATGTTTGAACAATGTGCTCAAACAAAGGCAATATATCATCAGGAATTTCGTTTTTACGCATTCGCATAATTTTCAGCATAGTTTTCATTTGCCTAGACCCTCCTCTTTAATATCCATCACAAGATAATATAAAATTTGTTTGTTACATCATAAAATTAGTATATTATACCAAACATTTCTTTTCTACAGTTTAAATATAATATTAATTTAACCAGCTTGCATATTATCCGACAAATGTTATCTACATTATAACACGATTCATACAAAAAGGCTATCGACATATGAACGTCGACAGCTTGAAATAGGATCATTAATATCCTATTCTATTATTATTCCTTTCTTCAACTCAATTGACAAAACAGCTATAGCTCTTGATGCTATATAAGCTATGTAATCCTTTTCATCTTCTGTGAATTCCATAACCCCTAAAGAACTTAAAAATCTCCTGCTATAAATAATAGGCTCTCTACCATTATTTATAGCCCTTTACATTAGATTTTACTTATATAATTTAATATTCAAATTAAAAATCCTTCTTTTTTATATTTTTAAATTAAAATATATCAGGATTGAGTTTCTGATTTAATAAGTCTCAATGCCCGAGGGAAGTTTTCTATTTCTAACTATAAGAATTTCTCTATAATAAGAATTGTAATGATAGAAGCACATATAACAGAAATTAAAGCAATAATTGTTTTATATAATTTAATTTTAGGATCATATAAATGGTCCTTTGCTAATGGACCTATATCAAAATATTTAGTTTTTCTATTTACATAGTGAGATATTAAATGATTAAAAAGTAAAGACTGTTCATTAAACCAAATCCTCTAAATGTCCTGTATCATTAATACATTTTACAGTTAGTTTATTATTTAAAATATCATACACTATCAGCTGTATTATTTCCTCCTATACTTGTGGCCACTTGTCTCCATTATAATCCATTTATATATCTTAATGTAAATATCTATCTTACTAAACTACCGTCTACATTGTTTTATTCAAGTCACTTCTATATTTATTTAATTCTATCTGCAGATCCTGCATGTCCTCCCTCCCAAAAAACAAAAACCCAAAGATTTTATTTTATTATCCCTGAGCTTCTAGAGCCTCTATCTATAATTTAATAATTACGGTATCAATAAAAATACCCCATGATTCGTTTCTAAATAATACGATATTTTAAGTAGTTATTAGTTTTTTATAATTATTGCATCTAGAAAAGATAATCTAAAGTCACCAAGCATCCCTAAAGTCAAAGTCCGTTTGACTTTATTCATTATTTCTACTTAATGCTAAAGATTGGCTTTTAGCCATGTAATTAAATTCTCTAACATACTTGTCGTAACCCTGTGGTTAACATTACTAAACTCTATTATCTGTAATTTCTCTTGATTATTTGTGTAAATAGGCCTTATTCTATCAACAAATTTTCTCTGTATTTCAATAGGTATAGATGTATCTTCTACTCCATGAAAAATTGAAATAGCTCTATCTTTTATCTTTTCTTCATGTGTCATCGGATCATACATCTCAATTTCGTCTTTATAAAGTTCACTCAGTGGCAAAACATTCATTTTTATGCATTCTTGCCACGCAAAGGCTCCATTAAATCCAGCTAGGCATTTTAAGTCGTCATGCTTAATGAAAACTCCCCCAGCTGTTATTGCCCCCATTGAACTTCCCATTACAGCTATCCGTGTTGGATCAGCGTCATGTTTTTCTATTGCATTCTTAATGAGCACATCGGATTCTTGAATACTCTTAAATATTATTTCCCATATATATTTTACGTCATATTCTATTGACTCTCTTTCACCATGGTATAATGCATCAGGTACAATTACCTGATAACCGAAACTGGCAATTGTCATTGCTTGAAATCTTATAAAATCTTTACTTGAATACAATCCATGATAATAAATAACAGTTGGTAGTACTCCAGTATATTCTTTTAGATTAAACCTTAGGTATGGGATATCATCTACTTTTTCTTCTGTAATCATCACGAATGGATTCTCTTGTCTAAATATTGACCATTCCATTTGTACCATCTCCCTTTATCTTTATTCTTGATTTGTAATTCAAAAATCAGCTTACTAAGCAATTTATTTAGTCTAACCATTGTGTTCCTATCCTGTCAGTAATACCAATCATATTAGAGTATTTTCTAACCTCTGTCGTGAATTAAATCTAATCTAACTTATTTAATAATCAAATTATACCATCTTTCTTATATTGACATAATGGAATCTTGATTTTCAATACCGTATTATTCAATTTTCAAGGTTCAATCTTCATATCTTTATTTCCAATAGTTATTTAAAAGATAAGATAAAAATACCTTAGAATTCTTTTCTGAATAATACGGTATTTTCATAAAATATTTAATTTTAGTAATCATGACATTTAATATGAAAATGACATACTAGATTTTATTGAATACTTCATTTAAAAATTTATGTGTTTCTTCATGACATAAGACCCCCATTAATTCGTCTTTATCAAAGAACCTTACTATATCAATTTCTTTATCTTCCGGCTTTAGTTCTTCTCTGTTACCCAAATATTCTACATAAAACATCACCGTTTCTTGTCTATCATACTCATGTGCTTTAGGGAATGAAAAACAAATTTTTGTCTCAAACCTATTGATAATTCTATAGTTAGTAGAGCCTGTTTCCTCTTTTAATTCTCGCAAAATTGCTGATTCTAAATCTTTGTCCAGCTCTTCTACCCCACCTTTTGGAAAGTCCCAATGTCCAATTATATCTTCATTATTATTGGAATTTTTAACTTTATGAATTAATAAGTATTCGTTCTTCTGAAATACAACTGCGCCAACTGCTTTCCTTATTTTCATTAGCATTCCCCCTTGCCCAAATGTTCCCAAGTATAAACTATTACCAATTACCTATGCGAATATTATAGCATATATCATAAACTTATTGGACATATATGATAATACTCTATTTTTCAATACCGTATTATTTAGTTTTCAATGTTCAATTGCACATAAATGATTAATTATTATTCTCAGTATCATATTTATTTTTAGTTTTACATCTAGCACATATCGTTGTCCCTTTTCCCTCTGCTTCAAGAAGTAATTTACCACATTTAATACATCTTATTTTTTTCATTTTCATTTCCTGCCTTTAGCTCACCATCTCATATAGTCTTTTCTTTACCTTTCTTGGAATAATATCCTTTACTCTATAGATGTATTTATCCTTATGCTTTTTATCTTCATGTTTCTTATATTCTTCCATAGCCAGTTTTTCATATTTCTTGGATAGTTCTATATCTCCGTTTAAGTTCCTTACTGTATTTCTATGCTATCTTATTCATAGTCAAGCTTATCTTTATTTTCCAGCTCATTTAGAATTCATATTCATTGTAATCTTATTCCTACTCTATATTATTTCCTTTATCTTTTTCTTTGTGTGCTTTCAGTAATAACACAACTATTGTTAGATATGACGTAAAAGAGGTCGTACAACTAATTAAATAAATATAATCTTAGATAAAAAGTAGAAACTGTTGTGAGGACTTCTGATAGAAACATAAAAAATATATCTGTAACTTCAGACCTTACTCTTTAAACTAGAATAAGAACTATGAGTACAAATACAAGCAACGGCCATCCCATATCTACTTTTACTAGAAATATAGAAAACCTTCTTAATAGAACAACAACTCCCGTTAGATAAGTAAATAAATTAATCCAGGGCTAAATTCCCTGGATTAATTTATTTACTCATTAAAGTTTTATTTAATTTGTTTAGTGCTCTTGTTTCGATTCTTGACACATAAGATCTAGATATACCTAGCATGGCAGCAATTTCTCTTTGTGTCTTACAACTTCCATCTATCAGACCATATCTCAACTCAATAATGACTTTCTCTCTATCCTTTAAAACCTGATTTATTGCCTTATATAATTTTTTTATTTGTAATTTTAAATCTACCTCATCTAATATTTCATCTACATCTGACCCTAAAATATCTAGTAAATTTATTTCATTGCCTTCTTTATCCATACCAATAGGTTCATGTAAAGATAACTCTACTTTAGTTTTTTTAGTCGATCTTATAGTCATTAGAATTTCATTTTCTATACATCTTGCAGCATATGTAGCTAGTCTTGTACCTTTAGCTGGATTATAAGTAGATATTGCTTTGATTAAACCTATTGTGCCAATAGAAATCAAATCTTCTGTTTCTTTTCCTGTATTACTATATTTTTTCACTATATGCGCAACTAATCTTAGGTTTCTTTCTATTAGTATATTTCTTGCATCTTCATTTCCTTCTGAATAAAGCTTTAAATACTTCTCTTCATCTTCCCTAGAAAGTGGCTTTGGAAAAGAATTAGAATTTATCATATATCCACAGAGGATTACAAACGGCCTTAATATTATACTAAAAATTAATAGAATTGCATTTTTCATATATTACACCCCCCTTTAGTCATATATAAGTATATGTAAGGAAGTGTTAATCTTTGCAAGTCCTATTTATTTAACATGAAAATTTCTCTACAAATCCTTTGGAAAACAGGTGCTGCAGATATGGATCCTGAATTAGCTTCTTCAACTAATACAGTAATTACATATCTTGGATTATCTCTAGGATAATATCCTGCGAACCAACCATGTATTGTTGGCTTACTTTTAAGTAGACCTTCTGCAGAACCGGTTTTTCCAGCTGCTCCTCCTATATCATCTAATTTTATTGCCCTTGCAGTTCCCGAGTATACTACTTCTTCTAAAAATTCTTTAGCTATATTAGATAATTTTTCTGATAATATTCTTTTATCTTCCATTTTATTATAGTCTTTTATAATTTTGCCATCCTTCGTGGTTATACCTTGTACTATAGACATATCTTTTTGAACTCCTCCATTTGTAATCGTTAAAAGCATATTAGTAATCTGCAATGGCGTAGCTTCTATCTTTCCTTGACCTATTGAAATATTTCCTATGGCTGGCCCTAGTAACTCTTTTCCTTCTGGTAAAATTCCTTCTACCTCTTCAATAAGCCCAATATTAACCTTTTCACCAAACCCTAACCTTTTGGCCATTTCAATTACCTTTTTTGCTCCTATCTTTTTCCCGATCTGTATAAAGACAGAATTACATGATTTGGCAAATCCATTCTTTAATGATATATCTCCATGAGTACTATTACAATTTATAGTTACGTTATTTATATTTTCATAACCTTTGCAATAGAATTCTTGATTTATAATATCTGGTTCTTCTTCTAATGCAGCTAACAGTACTATTATTTTAAAAATAGAACCTGGTGGGTAGGAGACCTGAACAGCTTTATTATATAAAGCCATATCTTCTCTATTAAAGTATTCCTCCATATGCTCTTGATTAAAGCTAGGTCTACTGGATAATGCTAATATTTCACCTGTCTCTACATCAGCTACCATTACAGATCCTTTTATATCATCCTCATCTAAAATATTTTCCACTAAGCTCTGAATATAATAATCAATTGTAAGTCTTACTCCCGCAGGCTCCTCAGAAGTTACAGTGCTATCTACATAATAAGAACTGCCTAGAACTAAAGATCTGTTTTTATCATATTCTATGAATAAAGATGATTTATCAGATTTATTTAAAAACTCATCATATACTTTTTCAATACCAGACTCTCCTCTATTCTCAGCTTTATTAATATATCCAATAACATGAGAAAGTAGATTTGTTTTTGAATATCTATTTATAATATCAACTATAAAAATATTGTTGGCATTTTCAATATCGATTTTCCTTGTCAGAGGAATCTGAACCAATTTATTATTTGTATCTAAAATTTTATTTATTTCTATAGTAGATAACTCGGTATTTTCTTTTACTTTTTTTAATATCTCCTTATTTTTTATAATAGCTTCCCTTGGAGCTACTAAAGTTTTTGTCACCTCTCTATTGGTTAACGGGATTAGATTTCTGTCATATATTGTCCCTCTTTTAGATCTTAAATTAATTTCTGTGCTTCTTTGTTTTAATCCTTGTAATTTAAGATCTCTATTATCATATATCTGCAGATAATATAATCTTCCTAATAAACCTGCAAAGAGTAAGATGGATATAAAGTAATAAAATTTTATTCGCGAATAGATAGTATTTCTCTTATATCTAGACATAAAAAAACCTCCCTAGATAGTGTTTCCACTTTTAGGGAGATTAAACTTAATTATTAAGTATAGAATTAATCTTTGCAACTATTATATCTATGGCTACCTTATTATAGCCTCCTTCAGGAATTATGATATCCGCATATCTTTTAGTAGGTTCAATAAATTGAAGATGAGCTGGTCTTACTGTTTCCATATATTGTAGTATAACAGAATCGAGAGTTCGTCCCCTATCCTTAATATCTCTAAGTATACGTCTAATAACTCTAACATCAGAATCAGTATCTACAAATATTTTAATATCCAATAAGTTTCTTATTTCCTCTTCAAATAATAGCAAAATTCCTTCTAATATTATTATATCTTTAGGTTCTACAGTTATAGTTTCTTCTCTTCTTGTATGTCTTTCAAAATCATATATAGGTTTTTCTATAGATTTATTATTCATTAAATCCTTTAGATGTTGTATTAACAATTCATTGTCAAATGCAAAGGGATGATCATAGTTAGTTTTTACCCTTTCCTCAAATGTTAGATTGCTTTGGTCCTTATAATAAGAGTCTTGTTCTATAACCGCAATTTTCTTTTCATGGATTGATTTAAAGATTTCTTTAGATACAGTTGATTTGCCAGAGCCTGTCCCTCCTGTTATCCCAATGAGTAATGGTCTTTTCATCTTCATTCCTCCCTCTCTTTTCTAATCATATCCATACTATTGACTGGTCTTGTCATAAGAATCTTAACAACCTGTTGTGGATGTGGGGCTACTTCTATTTCATTCCCTTCTTCATCCCACATTTTTTCGATAATCTGGGTAAAAAATTCTTTATTAGGCCCAAAGACTTCTATCTCTTCTCCTACAAACATCCTATTCCTTTGCTCTACTGTAGCAATTTTAGTTTCTTCATCGTAATTTAATATAAGTCCAACAAAATCATATCCTCTAACATAGGAAGATGTACTATACACTTGAGCCTCATTAGTAGGTTTTCCAAGATAAAATCCTGTTGTAAAATCTCTATGACTAGCTTTTTTAATTTCCTTAAGCCATTTTTCATCAAATCTATAGTTATCTGGATTTTTATAATATTTATCTATCGCCATTCGATAAGCCCTAATAACCGTTGCCACATAATAGGAGCTCTTAACTCTTCCTTCTATCTTAAAACTCTTTATACCAGATTTAATTAGCTGGGGAATAAATTCTATCATACAAAGATCTTTAGAATTCATAATAAATGTTCCTTCTTCATCTTCAAATACTGGGAAGTATTCACCAGGCCTTTTTTCTTCTACAAGATTATATTTATATCTACATGGATGAGCACAATCTCCTCTATTAGCATCTCTGCCAGTCATATAATTACTAATTAAGCATCTACCAGAATATGACATACACATTGCACCATGAACAAACGCTTCTATCTCTAAATCCTTCGGAAGTTTAGTAGACATAGATTCTATTTCTTTAAATGATAACTCACGAGCTAATACTATTCGTCTTACTCCTAAGTTATACCAGAACATCATTGTTTCGTAGTTTGTTACAGATGCCTGGGTGCTTAGATGTATTGGTAATTCTGGAACCGTTCTTCTAATTACTGAAAACATTCCTGGGTCTGATACTATAACTGCATCAGCTTTTATTTCATAAAGCTTAGTTACATATTCTTCTAGACCTTCCATATCTTCATTGTGAGGTACTATATTTAAAGTAATATATACTTTCTTTCCTCTTTCATGAGCAAATCTTATACCCTCTTCTATTTCTTCTACAGAAAAATTCTTTGATGCTTTTCTAAGTCCAAAGCTATCTCCACCTAAGTAAACAGCATCTGCTCCATACATTATAGCCATCTTTAATTTCTCCAAATCTCCAGCTGGTGCTAATAGTTCTATTTTATCCAAGATATTACTCCTCTCTATATGTTATAGCTACCCCATCTCCTATTGGTATAATACTGGATGTATAGCCTTCAATTTCATTTATATATTGTAAAAACTGTCTCAATCTTTTTACTATGGTTTTCTTTCTCCTAATAACTAAAGTATCTGTGGCAACCATGCCTTTATAAAGTACATTATCTGATACTATGATTCCTCCTGGCTCTAAAAATTTAATGCATTTATTAAAAAAGTCCATATATTGACCCTTTGCAGCATCTAGAAATATAAAATCATATTTTTCATCTAAAATAAGAAGTACTTCTTCCGCTTCCCCTTGTAGGATTTTAATCCTATCTTTATATATGGTCTTAGAGATATTTTCTTTTGCCAAATCTATCATATCGCTACGACGCTCTACGGTAGTTATATTACAATAGTTCCCCGTATATTCGGCCATCAAGAGAGCAGAGTAACCTATTGCTGTACCTACCTCCAAGATGTTTTTGGGATTCTTTAACTTTAACAAAACCTTCAAAAGCTGTGCTACTTCAGGCTGTACAATAGGAACATGATTTTCCTCTGCATATTTCTCCATAATTTTTAAATTAGTATTATTATCAGGTAATAAACTTCTTATATAATCTTCAATATATTCCTCATTTATTTGGTTCAAATTTTATCATCCCTTTTATTTCTTTGGTTTTGCTTTTAAATGTTCTTCATAGGTTTTAGTAAATGTGTGAGTACCATTACCTGTCAATACAAAAAATAAATAATCTACATCTGCTGGATTTACTGCTGCTATTAATGAAGATTCTCCTGGAGATGCTATTGGCGCTGGTGGAAGTCCTTCATGGATATAAGTGTTATATGGCGATTCTATCCTCGTATCTTCATTAGTTAGAACTTCTTTTCTCTCTCCTAAAATATACTGTACGGTAGCACAGGATTGTAGCATCATTCCCTTATGAATCCTATTATGAAATACCGCAGACATTAAAGGTCTTTCCTCATCTACCTTACCTTCTCTTTCTACTATAGATGCTAAAGTAATCGCCTCATTTAATGTTAAATTAAGCTCCTCAAGCTTTGGCTCTACATCTTTTCTATAAACCTTCTCAAATTCATCCAGCATCTTACCTATAATCTCTTCTTCTGTTGAATCAACATAGATTTCATAGGTGGATGGAAATAAAAATCCTTCAAGCCCTTGTTCATCATCTAATTCCTTTAAAAAAGTATATTTATCTTCAAAGTTTTTCTTGTCACTTACTAATTCAAGAAATCTATCCCTATCTACAATACCTTCATCTGATAACTTCTCAGCCATTTGTTTAAGTTCATACCCCTCTGGAATAGTAAATCTTACTGTATTTTGACTTTTGCCACCCTTTGTAAGGCTATCTATTATATTCTCAAGATTCATGCCAGTAGATAAATTGTACTCTCCTGCCTTTAGTTTACTGCCTACACCTTTAGCTTTCACCTGATACCTGAATATAAACTGATTTTTAATCAATCCATTCTCATATAAAATATCTGCTATTTTAATAGTTGAACTCGATGGAGGGATAATGATTTTTACATTAGAAGGGTTGTCAACTGCCATTGCTCCCAAACTTTCCTTATAATATTTTTGAGCAAAAAATGCTCCAAATATTATTGCAAATAATAATATTATTAATACAGAAAATTTCTTTGATTTAGCTTTCCTTCTATTTTTTTTCATCTTGGTCTTTTCCAATTCTTTAACAACTCCTTTTTATAGTGAATAATTAATAATGAATAACTAATAGCTAAAAGTCCCTGAATCTTTACTTACAACTATTCACTTTTAACTCTTCACTATTCATTGGTTTTTAATATTCTTTTAAATTTGTTGCTTTATCATAAACTGATAAAATGATACTACCAAAAATGGCTACTGATAGTAGTTCTCCTCCACCTATCCCAAGTACAGTAACAAGATACGGAACCTTTGTGAAGTATGATACCCAAATAGATACAATTAATCCATTTAACACTACTGGGGGAATCATTCCTGTTATCTTATTCTTCATTTTAGACGTAATATATGCTGCAACAAGTGTTACCAAAGATCCACCTAATATATCCACTAGTCCAAAGCCAGAATAAGGTGCTAATAATAAATTAGCCAATAAACATCCTACAAATATGCCAGGAACAGCTGCAGATTCCACCAATGGAAGTAAAGCTAAACCTTCTGCAACTCTAAGTTGTATAGGTCCAAATGTTAAATTAATAAATGGAACCGGCAACATCTGTATTAAAACTAAGACTATATATATTGCAGCTATTAAGCTAGCTTTAGTTAAGTATTTTGTCTTCATATTTACCTCCCTGTTTTTCACTCTTCACTGATTATAAACTACAATTTCAATATAATTGGCAATATTATAGGTACAGCAGTTGTACATATTACCCCAGTGATAAATGCAATTATTGCAGTTTCAGGATCAGTAGAAGCGGATATTACTGGAAGTGACGTATCCATAGCTGTTGCTCCAGCCGTAGACAAAGATTCTAATTTTCCAACATATTTAGCTATAATAGGTATTAATATTAAAGCTATTATTTCTCTAAATACATTAGATAAAAATGCTAAGGCACTTAATTCTACATAACCATCTGCAAGAAGCATTGTAGAACTTAATGTATACCATCCTAAACCTGCCCCTACAGCACCGGCTTCATTTATTGGCATCTTAAGTAATAAACCTGCTAACATACTTCCAATTATGCTTCCTGCTATTATTGCTACTGGTACTAATAATATCCTTAAACCCATCTTTTTTATTTTTTGGAATACATCTTTTTGTTTCCCAATATCCATGCCTACAAAAAATAATAATACCATAAGTCCAATGTCTATAATAGTTCCAATACTTGATGAGATAGTAGGCGGCAAGAAAAAGTATCCCACACCAGTCCCTAATAAAACCGCTAAAAATATTTTAAGGCTCAATCTTATCACTCTCCAGTATTATAAACCTTCTAATCATTCTTACAAATATTATGCTAAAAGAAATAGTAAAAATAGATATTATTCCAGCTTTCAATCCTATAGAAAACAAATTAGATATAACTTCATTATTTATTCCAATTGTAACTCCCATTACAAACAATAAAAAAAGTAGACAGAGATTTTGAATTGTATTTATATTAGCTTGCAATTTTTCACTAACTTTATCCTTATATCCAATTACCCCCCCTAATATTAGTATTCCCAAATATAAAATTAATCTTAATCCCATATAATATACCCCCTTTATACAGTAAACAATTCACAATGCACAATTCGCCCTTATTATTATACCAAAATCCCTGGTATAAATCTATACCAGGGATTTTATTATACTTCCATAATTATTGGCAGTATCATTGGATTTCTTTTTATTTTACCATATAAATGATTTCTTAAGGTATCTCTAATATTAGATTTTAACGTTGCCCAATCAGTTATTTTCTTTTGTTCGCAATCTTCAAGTACTGATTTTACTATGCTTCTAGCTTCTTCCATAAGATCCTCAGATTCTCTTACATATACGAAACCTCTAGAAATGATATCTGGTCCCGCTAAGATAGTTCCTTCTTTCTTACTTATGGTAACTACAATAACTATTAGACCATCTTCAGATAGATGCTTTCTATCCCTAAGAACTATATTTCCAACATCTCCAACACCTAATCCATCAACTAAAATATTTCCTGCTGATACACATCCATTTAATTCAGCAGAGTCCTTAGTAAATTCTATAACCCTTCCATTATCCAAAATGAATATATTCTCCCTTGGTAGTCCTAGAGATTCTGCTATTTCTGCATGTTTCTTTAAATGTCTATATTCGCCATGAACAGGTATAAAATATTTCGGTTTAACTAAAGTGTGTATCAATTTCAACTCTTCTTGACATGCATGACCAGAAACGTGAACATCTGCCAATGCTTCAAATATAACTTTTGTTCCATTTTCCACTAAATTATTTATCACCTTTGAAACCGTTTTTTCATTACCTGGTATTGGTGTAGCAGATATTATTACTAAATCCTCAGGTTGAATTTGTATTTTCTTGTGTTCTCCTGCTGCAATTCTAGATAATGCAGACATAGGCTCTCCTTGACTCCCAGTAGTAATAATCGTTATCTCATTGCTTGGATATTTATTCATATCATTAATATCTATTAAAGTACCTTCCTGAATGTGTAGATAACCTAATTCAAGAGCTACTCCAATAGTGTTAGTCATTGATCTACCAGATAAAACTACTTTCCTATTATTTTGCTCCGCAGCATTTATTATTTGTTGAATCCTATGAACATTAGAAGCAAAAGTTGCAACTATTATTCTATGCTTATGATTCATAAATATATCCCTAAAAGTATTTCCTACAGTCCTTTCACTCATAGTGTAGCCTGGTCTCTCTGCATTGGTACTGTCAGCCATTAGAACTAATACTCCTTTATTTCCTAACTCAGCAAAACGATTTAAATCTATGACGTCTCCATCTATTGGCGTATAGTCTATCTTAAAATCACCAGTATGAACAATAGTACCTACTGGACTATGAATTGCTAAAGCTGCACTATCTGGTATACTATGGCCCGTTTTAATAAATTCGATATCAAGAGTTCCTAATTGTATAGTTTCTCCATGTCTTACAACATTTAATTTTACATTTTCTAATTTATGCTCTTTTAGCTTGGTTTCTACCAATCCTAAAGTCAACTTAGTTCCATAAATAGGCAAGTTTAACTTTGCTAATACATATGGAAGAGCACCGATATGGTCTTCATGTCCATGAGTCAACACTATACCTCTTATTTTCTCTCTATTTTTTAATAAATAGGTTATGTCTGGAATAACTACATCAATTCCCAGCATTTCATCTTCAGGAAAAGTCATTCCACAGTCTATCAATATAATATCGTCTTTATATTCAATAACTGTAATGTTTTTTCCTACTTCCCCTAAACCCCCTAAGGGAATAATTTTAATTTTATTTGGTTTTCGCACCGAATCACTCCTCTTTTTCGTCTTATTTTTCCCATTTTTTTCAGTTTATAATCTTTTAAAATAAATATTCGCTCAAAAAATAAATCCCTATCGGGATTTATTTTTTACACTCACTACAATATCCATAGAATTTTACATTATGATCCACTATAGTAAATTGCCCCTCACTTTCGATTTCCTCTTCTAAGGCCTCTAATAGATCAAGCTTCACCTCTGTAACTTTTCCACAATTTAAACAAATCAAATGATGATGGTGATGATTTTCCGAACCTACGCTTAGCTCATATCTGCTGCATCCATCATCAAAATTTAATTTGTAAACTATGTTGAGCTTTTCAAACAACTGTAAGGTCCTATATACAGTGGCAATACCTAAATCTGGGTATTCCTTTTTCACAATATTATATACCTCATCACAGCTTAGATGCTCTTCATGGTTATCTACTATAGTTTTTAATATAGCTCTTCTTTGAGTTGTAAGTTTATATCCTTCTTTTTGAAGTTTCCCTTTAATTATATTAATATCCATTTTTTCACCCGATTATAATACTAAGTTTACAATACTACTATTTTCCATATTTGTCAACTACTGAAGATTTTCTCTTTGCATTTCTTCATAAGCTTCTATTGCATCTTCTAACTCTTCATCATCATCTATGCCAACCAAAAGCAATTCTCCCTCTTCATCTCTTTCCATTCTCAAAATATAAGTAGGACTTTCTATGTCATTTGCTGGCATTAGTGCTGCATAATCTTCATCGTCTAATCCAAAAGTAGCTAAAATAACAAATTCTTGTTCTTTGCCCAATTCATCTAATAAAACAATTCTTTCATTCATTACAATATCCTCCCTTTCCTATCTAAATATGTTTGTAAAATAAATGTAGCAGCGACCTTATCTATTACTGTTTTTCTCTTATCTCTTCTAACCTCTCCTGATATAAGCATTTTTTCAGCTGCCTGAGTCGTCAATCTCTCGTCTTCATATATAATTTCTACTTTATATTTATTTTTAAGTTTATCTGCAAATTTAATGGTTTTTTCTCCTTGAGGCCCCAATGTTCCATTCATATTCTTAGGCAGCCCTACTACTACTTTTTTAATACCATATTCATTGATAATTTCTTCTAAGGCTTTATAATCCTTTTCCTTGGATTCTCTTTTAATAGTCGTTATTCCTTGAGCCGTCATCTGTAATAAATCAGATATGGCAACACCAATTGTCTTATCTCCTACATCTAATCCCATTATTCTTTCCATTATTCACTCCTATATTAAATTACTTTTATGCAAAACTCAGGGCAGACCTTTGCGCAATATCCACATAAAACACATTTTTCATTTGGGGTAGCCACTCCATTTATTAATTCTATTCCATGCTGTTTACACCTTCTAACGCAATTGCCACAACCCAAACAGTAGTCTGCAACTATCAATTTTCTTTTTTTATTTACCAATTTATCTTTCAAATCTTCGGGCATACATCCCTTTTCTAATAAATTAATATTAGCATCTATTTCATCTCTTGATTGCATTCCAATGGCAATAGAATCTATAGCAGAAATAGATTTTACAAAATTAAAGGCATCTTCTACTTCTCTTATTAAATGTCCTCCTCCTAAAGGTTTCATAGCATAAATACCTTTTCCCATTTGATGTATTTCTTCAATTACCTTTAACATCTCTTCTACTGTTCCATCTTGTATACCAATACCATATTTATTAATTATAGGATGGATTATCTCTATTTCTTTTACTTCCCTTGCAGCTAATGCCCCTTCAATTCGATGAGTAGATAACCCTATGCTTCTAATTTTGCCCTGTTCCTTTGCCTTTAAAAAATATTCTATTGCTTCAAAATGACCTCGTACTGTATGAATACTTTCTTGCTCATGCAATAGAAATATATCAATATAATCCGTATTCAATTCCTTCAAAGCAAGTTCCAGGCTATTCTTTGCCATTTCTTCCGTATATGCATAAGTCTTTGTAGCTATGTTATAATCTTCTCTTTTTATACCCTTTAGGGCTGCTCTTATATACTCATAATTTTCATATATCTCCGCTGTATCAATGAAATTAATTCCTTTATCATAAGCATATTCTATAAGATATGCTCCTTCCTTAACAGTTAACCCTGCTTGAAAAGGAGTCATTGTAAGAGAACCAAAACAAAGTCTTGATACCTCAACATTTGTTCTTCCTAATTTAATTCTGTCCATTTTTTCACCTTATTCTACAAATTCTAGATATAGTCCTGCGGTTATTAAATTCATACATATAGCTGCAAGGATTAATCCAGAATCATTAAGTAAAAAACCTCCTATAGCTCCTGATAATCCTGCTATGGCAGCAGTTAAAATTTTATTGTTCTTTTTCTTAAAATAAAATATCGACGTATGTAAAATCATATGTAATAATAATATATATGTCCAAAAAGAGTTACCTATCAATTTAATATTCATAAGTAGTTTTCTAAATATTATTTTATTTAAATAACTTAGTCCATTGTTTTTAGTAAGTAATATTGTATTACCTAAATGTGTAGTGTTTCTATTGAATTTTATATCAATAAATCCCATAATAGAAATAAGTAATATAATTGATATTACCATAAAAAATACCCTTTTTAAATTCAGAACTTTATCTTTGTTAAAAATTTCCACAACATAAAAAACCGTAGCAACTATAAATGCCATGGTACCCCCAACATTAGCCCCATAATGAGGATGTCCTACCAATATAATTGATATTCCCAATAAAAATAAAAGTATTAGGCTCTTATCATTTCTTTTGGAAATTCCTATTGAAAATATAGTTATAGAGCCTAAAAACAACCCAACCATTTCATTACCTATTCCATAATATCTTGCCCCAATTGTAGGATCGTGGGATAACACTGAAAATTTACTAATACTGCCTCTTGAAATCAAATCTAATATTATTATAACAATAGAAATACTTACAATATTAATAATTTGATTACTACTTTTCCTAGTCACCCATAACACAATCAATGATAGTAACATTAAAGTAAAAAGAATCAATATAAAACTATAGATCCTTCTTGGTTTAAATATTGAAACTAGAATAAATATATTTGGAAAAACCAGTATCATTGCAAATAATACCTTAGTAATATCTTTTGTCTTTCCTGATAACCTTATTTTTGCAATAAGAAAAATAATCGCTGAAGATAATATAATCATAGAGAAAATTCCATAATAATATAAGGTATTATATCTTACTTTAGATGTAGTATTTATCTGTTGGCTGTATTCTATTATATCCTTAAGATTTATATCATTCTTCCTAATGGACTTAATTTGGCTACCTGACATGTTATCCATAGGTGCTTTTAAAAAACTCATAATAGTAGGCCCTATATCTATATTGGCAACTATTCCTGCTCTTTCAGTAGTTGCAGAAGTTAGTATTCCTTTTCCAATACCATTTCCCCAAGTTATTATGGGAGATAATTTATTATCATCAACATTTATATCTCCACTATTGGGACTTGTAATAATCAATAAGGATTTATCGTATTTCAATATGGTGATTAATTCTCCAATAAAACTATCTATATCTAATAAGATTCTCTCTCGGATGTTCTTAGACTCATCTTCTGATAAAAAGTCACTATATCTATATATCCTATCTAAATCACCTGTATCCCCTACAATAAGATTTGCAGAACTATTTTTTATCTCGCTTAAAAGTTTTTTATAATCAGTTTTTATTGTAAAGGGATAATCATTGTCTTCTATCGTTATATTATCTATATTGCCATAATCAACCAACCCTCTGGAGTCCATGGGAATCAATGCGGCAGTCTTTAAAGGCATATTTATCAAATCGCCATTACCATAAATCGCTGTCTTTAATCCCACACTATGGAGGTTATCTCCTATAGCACCAATATAAGGCGAAAATTTATTATTTTTATTTAACTTAATCAATCTACTAAAAGATTTATTAACTATGGAGCCATTTAGTTCTCTAGGTAGAAAATCAATACTAGCATAATTACAAGATGATTTTCTTGAAGAGTTAATTGTAAGAAAGCTTTCTGCACCAGTATATCCTGATACACCCCTAGTATTCATCAATCCGATACTGCCACCTTCAATTATTTTTTTTAGATTTTCCATGAATTCTATATCTTTTAGAGTTAGTTTATTTATGACTATTAGATATACCCTTGGATTATCTTCAATTCCGTAAGATAAATTTGGTATCAGTAATATAAGTAATAGAAAAAGCGATAAAATCCTTATTACTTTCAAGTTAATTCTCCTTATTCTACTTCCTATTCTTTAAATAAGATTTAAGAAGCTCCTCTAACAGCTCATCTCTCTCTATACGACATATAGTAGATCTGGCATTGTTGTGACTAGTAATATATGTTGGATCTCCCGATAGTATATATCCAATTATCTGATTAATCGGATCATAACCCTTCTCCTCTAAAGAGGAAAACACTGAAAATATTATTTCTTCTACAGAATCAATATTTTCTTTTGGTGGTTCAAATTTCATAGTTTCATTAAATTTATTATTCACAAAAACACCCCCTAATATACTAATATTATATCATATATTTGCAATGTATAATAACAAAAGCTTATAAAAAAATTAATATAGAATTTTTCTACCTCCTATAGATTATAAGAAATAAATATTAGCTATTAGCTAATATTTATTCCCTTTATTATATTATTTTATTTGTTTTTTTATTAAATCTGGAACAACTGAGAGAGCTTCATCTGCTTTAGTGATGTCCTTTCCACCAGCTTGAGCCATATCTGGCCTTCCACCGCCTCCACCGCCAGTTCTCATAGCTACTTCTTTTATTATGTTTCCGGCATGGATACCCTTTTCAACAATATCCTTAGTCACCATCCCCACAAAAGAAAGTTTATCTTCTTTTACACTAGCAAGTACTACAACACCTGAACCTAGACGATTTCTTATTTCATCACCTAAGTTTCTTAAACTATTCATATCTAAATTATCCACCTTATAAGTAATTAAGGATACTCCTTCTATAATTACTTTAGATGATAATATTTCATCGGCAATAGAAGATGCCATCTTTGATTTGAGGCTTTCTATTTCTCTTTCTTTCTCTTTTATTTCTTCAGCTAAAGTTTTAGCTTTTTCTAACAAATTGCTTTTGTTTGTCTTCAATATATTAGATAATTGCTCTATATTTTCTTCCATATGATTCATATACTCATATACACCTTCACCGGTTATTGCCTCTATCCTTCTAACTCCAGATGCAATGCTTGATTCAGAAAGTATCTTAAATAAGCCGATATTTCCTGTGTTTAAAACATGAGTTCCACCACATAATTCCCTAGAGTATTCACCCATTTTTAACACTCTAACTTCATCCTTATATTTATCTTCAAATAATCCTACTACTCCCATTTCTTGTGCATTCTTAAGAGAAGTCTCTATAGTAACTACCTCTAAAGCTTCCAGAATCTTAGAATTAACAATTTCTTCAATTTTCTTTAATTCTTCAGGCGTTACAGCTTCAAAATGAGTAAAGTCAAATCTTAATCTATTTGGCATAACAACTGATCCTGCTTGGTTAACATGCTCTCCTAATATATCTTTCAAAGCCCTATGAAGAAGATGAGTTGCAGAGTGATTTCTTCTAATAGAATTTCTTCTATTATCATCTACATCAGCTATTACTTTATCACCAGCTTTCGCCACTCCATCAACAATTCTTACTATATGAATTAAATGATCTCCTTTGGAATGCTTAGTATCTAGAACTATAGCTCTGAAATCAGGACTTTCAATAATTCCAGTATCTCCTACCTGCCCACCAGACTCTCCATAGAATGGTGATTCATTTAATATAATAATACCTTCTTCCTCAGCATTTAATTCCTTTACCTTTTGATTATTACTAAATAATCCTATTATTTCAGCTACAATATTAGTTTTTTCATATCCTCTGAAAATAGTATCTAAGCCTTTAAAAATATCTTGGTCACTCCCTGTAGACCAACCACTATCGCCTTCATCCCTAGCTTTTCTAGCCCTATTTCTTTGTTCTTCCATATTTATATTAAATTCTTCCTCATCTACCTTTAAGCTTTTTTCCTCAAGGATTTCTTTCGTTAAATCTAAAGGAAATCCATAAGTATCATATAATTTAAATGCTTTTTCTCCACTTAAAATAGTCTCATTACTTAATTTCATTTCATTTATATATTCTTCTAAAATGGTTATTCCTTGATGAATAGTTTCTTGGAACTTATCCTCTTCTGCCTTTATTATCTTTTTAATCTGATCTTCTCTTGTTTTTAACTCAGAATATTCTATTTGCCATGAATTAATTACAACATCAACGACTTGGCTCAAGAATGCTTCTTCTATACCTAGAAGTTTACCATGTCTTGCTGCTCTACGAATTAGTCTTCTTAATACATATCCTCTTCCTTCATTACTAGGTAACACTCCATCAGATACTAAAAAGGTCATAGCTCTACTATGATCGGTAATTACTCTTATAGAAATATCTTTTTTAGGATCATTACCATAGGTAACTTTAGCGATTTCTTCTACTTTTCTTCTGATTTCTTTAACTGCTTCAGTATCAAATATAGTTTTAGTTCCTTCCATTACACACGTGATTCTTTCAAGTCCCATGCCTGTATCTATATTTGGGTTTGGCAGTGGATGATATACTCCATTTTCATCTTTGTCAAATTGAGTAAATACCAAGTTCCAAACTTCAATAAATCTATCACATTCACATCCTGGTTTGCAATTTGGAGATCCACATCCATATTTTTCTCCCCTATCAACATATATCTCTGAACAAGGACCTGATGGTCCAACTTCCAATTCCCAGAAGTTATCTTCCTTTCCTAACCTTACGATTCTCTCACTTGGTACTCCAACCTCTTTATTCCATATTTCAAAAGCTTCATCGTCCTCTAAATATATTGTCACCCATAAATCTTCTTTATCTATTTCCATTCTTTCCGTAAGGAATTCCCAAGCCCAAGCTGTAGCCTCTTTTTTAAAATAATCTCCAAAAGAGAAGTTTCCTAACATTTCAAAAAATGTGGCATGTCTATCCGTTTTACCTACATTGTCAATATCACCTGTTCTAATACATTTCTGACATGTTGCCATTCTTTTATTAGGCGGAGTTTGCTCTCCTGTAAAATATTTCTTTAATGGTGCCATTCCCGCTCCAATTAAAAGTAATGATTTATCATTTTGAGGCACAAGTGAAAAACTAGGTGCAACTAAATGTTCCTTTTCCCCAAAAAAGTCAAAAAACTCTTTTCTTATCTCATGTAATCCAATCTTCTTCATTATATACACCTCTCCATTTAAGATTATCTTTAACTTCAAATAATTTCGAAGCTAATAAGGTTTTTATCCGTTGTATGAATTGCAAAAAATCGTCCCTAGTAGAGGGACGAGATTCTCTCTTATGATATATTTGGATTATAATTTAATATTCCCGATTTGTCAATAATTAGACTTTAAAAGTGAAGATAAACCAGAAATGCTTTCTTAATAATATGATTTTTCCAAATTTATAGCAAGTTGATATCTATAAATAAAAGTACTTGTAAAGCGGATTTTTTTATCCACTTTTACAAGCACCTTTATCAAATAAGCCTTTATATTTCATCTAATTTAAAAGGATACTTTATTTACAGATACCAGTAAATAGATTGAAATATAAATAATTATCTCTATTTCATTTTTTGATTAATACTCACTAATTTATATATCTAAAAGTTGTATTAGCTGTACTTGGACTATATCCAGTCAATGATGTTTCTATGAGGATTCCATAATTTCCTATAAGAGAATTAGCATTTGCAGTTATTGTAAACTGTACCTCCCCGCTAGCATTAGTGGTCTTAGCAGCACTCACTTTAGAATTGTCTGGAGATGTTAAAGTAAGTTTAGTTGTAGCTCCTTGCAATGGTTGACCATCTTTATTTGTTACCTTTACTGTAACATTTACAATCTCAGATCTATAATAAGAAGTTTTATCTGTCATTACACTTGTTCTTGTTTCCGTATTTGGTGCTGGATTTCCACTTATGGCTTGAACTGCTGCATAAGCGTCCACTATTCCATAACCATATTCTGTACTATTCCCTGCATATTGAGCAGTATTTCTCAATACACTTCTGATTTCTGATACAGAGGCATTTCTATTAACCGATCTCATAAGACCTGCTACTCCAGCCACATGAGGAGATGCCATAGAAGTTCCTGAATTAGTTTGATATTGATTTCCAGGAATTGTACTATATATATTCACCCCTGGTGCCATAAGCTCTAAGCCTGTCCCATAATTCGAGAAAGATGCTCTTCTTCTGTTTGAATCAACTGCACCTACTGCTATAACACTATCATATGCCGCAGGATATGATATACTTGAAGCATATTCATTTCCAGATGCTGCTACTACAACTACACCCCTTGATACAGCTGTTCTACAAGCATCATCAAAGCTTTGCAAATATCCGCCGCCGCCTAAAGACATATTTATTACATCTGCCTGTATGTTTGCTGCGTGCAATACACCTTGAACGATTCCGTAGGTTGATCCTCTTCCATCATCTCCTAAGACCTTTACCGGAATTAATGTTGCATTTTTCATTACGCCTGAAACACTGCCATAGCTTGCTATTGTTCCCGATACATGAGTTCCATGTCCTTGTCTATCCATAGTATCTGTTGAGGATCCACCTGAAAAGTTTCTGCCTAAATTTCTATCAACAAAGTCTCTTAGACTTTGATGATTATGATCTATTCCTGTATCTAATACAGCTATTTTTACTCCGCTATTCCCTGAAGTTATATTCCAAGCACTAGGAGCCTTAATCATTTCATAATGCCATCTTTGATTATTATGCATTTGAAGCCCTATTTCGTCTTCAAGTATATCTCCATCTATTTCTATAGCATAATCATCCAAAGTATATTCATCCGACGCATATACCATATAATTTGGCTCAATATATCTAACCTTTATGCCAGACTCTTCTAAAGTTTTTTCTAATTCTTTAATAGCGTCTTCTTGGCTTCTATATTCCTTTGAGTAACTTACTAAATACACATATCCCATATCTTTAACAATCTGTTCTCTAAAGTCCTCATCTAAGTCATTAAGTTTGATTTTATCATTATCAATGGAAGAGATAAGAGAATCTTTAATAATAAAATCCTTATCTTTGAATATTGAAACATGTTTAGCAATAATATCCCCAGTATTTTGCAGAGAATAATCACTTCCATTTTCAACTGATACTATTAACTCCCCTGATATTGTCTGTATCTCATCACTTCTTAATCTAAAAATATTTTCCTCCTCTGCTACAGCAGTTATACTCATAGATACAATTAATGTTAATACCATCAGTAAACTTAATATCTTTTTCATCACTAATCCCCCTTTGTTTTATCTTGCGTTTTCTCTATATCTGACTATTGATATATTATATACGTCAGGTCTTTGTTAACATAATATCCCTCCTATTCAAAAACAACCTTAAAACCTCTCAAAACTTTATAAATATACATATTAACTTATAAAAACTAATCTGTTCTTATAAATTTTGCAAGTTTTTGAAAATATCGGTTTTAAGGCTGTTATTTATTTTATTTATGTTTTAGTTATTAAGTGCCATTTGTTTCAAAATTCTGTAAATTCTGATTACAATAAAATTTCTAAATCACCTGAATGTATTTCTATTACGTCGTCCTTACCTTTTTGTGCAACAGTTTTATAGTTGTTTTTAAATGGAATAAAATTTAATAAAGATGATAGGATAATACAGATAATTAAAATTGGCATTAATCTTTTTTTCATAATTTTCCCTCTCTTTACATATTTTTTTATTACTTATATAATATATGTAATTAATATGAAATTCAATCCGATTTAAATCGGTATTTTTTAAGGAGGTGACTTTTTGTACTGCAATTTAGAATCATTTAGTGAAGAAATAAGAAATATAAGGAAGAATCTAAACCTTACCCAGAAAGATATATCATTTCTATCAGGAGTTAATGTAGATACCTTGAGCAAAATCGAAAACGGAAAAGTAATACCAAAGCAGGAAACGTTGGATATTTTATCCATGGTATTAAAAAAAGATTTAAATACTATATTACTTAAATATAGATTTAATAACTATTCGAAGTTTCATCAGTTAAAGAATTCAATTGAAAAAATAATTGAAAATGGAAGTTTTATTGAGTTAAAAAATCAGTTAGATAATCTTGATGCAATTATCCATAAAGATGATATGAATTCTTATTTTTCTAGATTAACAAAGCAACTTTATTTCTTAGTCAAAGCTATTTTTCTTAAAATCAGTTGTGATGATTATGAAGAAGCATTATTAAGTCTAATAGAATCTATAAAAATAACTTCTCCAGATTTCTCTCTAACAGAATATAATAATTTTGTTTACAATAACACAGAAATCCGAATTCTCATGAACATAGCACTTATCTTAAATAAAAAAGAATCCATAAACAAATGTCTTGAATTATTACAGTTTTGTCATAAAAATTTAGAGCAAGATGACTGGGAACTTAATATTAGAGTAGTTTACAATCTATCATATACTTATCATAGACTATTTCTTCACGATAGTGCTTTATATTTTGCAAATTTAGGTATAAAAACATGCATAGAAAATCGAAGCCTTTATTGTTTAGCTCTTCTATATACTAGAAAAGGTATTGCAGAACACTTGCTAAATTATGATAATTATATGAATAGTCTTGAGAAAGCAAAACATTTGTATGAAATATCAGATCAAAATGAATTAAAAAGTAAATTTAAAAATGCTTGTAAAGAACATTATAACATAGATATAGACTGACTATATTCTATGAATGATAATATAAATCCATAATCTAAGTAGATTTTTCTTTGCCTATATTTAATGAGAAGGGAAAAAGACACCACTTTTCCATTGGATATAAAAATACTATTATAAGGGAATAAATTTTATCCCTTTATAATAGTACTTAAGTTTTATGATATATTTAGATTATAGTTTAACATTCTAATCAGATCCCCTAATTCTGTGCTCTTGGCGGTTTCCTAAATTTTTTACTTACAAATCTAAACAAAATTATAAAGATAGCAACTACTGGCACTGCTAAAATCATTCCCAATACTCCAAATACCCCTCCTCCAATTATTATGGAGATAAGTATTATCAATGGATGAATTCCTGTTGTTTCTCCTATCACCTTAGGTGCAAGGATGTTATTCTCAGCCCATTGAATAAAAACAAATAATGCAGCTACCCATATTGCTTTTAAAGGACTAATTAAATAAGCAAAAAATACAGCTGGTAAAAATCCTAAAAAAGGACCTATGTAAGGTATAATATCAGCAATTCCAGTTATAAAGCCAATGACAATGGCAAAATCAATTCCCATAATAAGTAGAACTATAGAGGTCGCAATACCTACATATGCGGCCATGATTATTTTTCCCCTGACAAATTTGGATAAAGAATCATCTATTTCACGAAATAATGCTATGGAATCTTTTCTATATTTTTTAGGAATAAATCCCATCATCCTATCTTTAAAATAATTTTTATCTACTAAAAAATAAAATGTTAAAATAGGTGTTAATATTAGACTAACAAACTTTGAAAACGTATTGAGTATTCCACCAATAAAGTTTTTAAGTGCATTCATAACCATATGCTCTATTCCAACAATATTTTCCATAACAACTTGTTGGACTCCTTGAAACATCGGAGGTAAATCACCTAAAGTAGAATAATACTTGTTATAGAGCTCGTCTATTAATGATGAGGCCTTTTCTAAATATATAGGCATATCCACTACAAGTCTTTTTATCTCAGTAGTTGACTTTGGTATTACTAAAAATGCTAAAATTAGAAACATAGCCACTATTCCTAGATATAATAGAAAAACTCCTCTTAATCTATTTATATTTTTCTTTTCTAAATAATTTATTATTGGATTAAAAAGATACGCCAAAATTGCAGAAAATATAATAGTATAGAATGTCTCTGATAATATTGTATATTTTTTAAATAGGTTAAAAAGCAAAAACAAAAAAACTAATCCTATAATAATAGGCAAAAGCTTTTTATCATTAATCCTAATCTTTTTCCTGTCTGAAACAAAATTGTTTCCTATGTTAATAAGATAATATATAACTAACACCAGTAATATAATAGAAAGCGACCAAATCAATTTAATAAAAAAACTTGGTGGATTCATAGTTTATCTCCCCTTTGAATTCGTGAAAAGGCAGCAAGTGCTGCCTAGTCCCAAAAAGAATTCATCCCATCTCTTAAATTAGTTCTTACTTTTCTAGCAGTTCTCATCATTTTCTTTTTATTTAAAGGTGTCATCTTTGAGGTAATAATAATACCTAATGATGTTCCTATAACCGTTCCCCAAAATGCCCCATTTTTATACCTATTATTAAACAATATATCCATCTCCTTTTTCTAATCTATATAATATATATTGTCACTAAAAGGAGATAATAATTCTGTTAGTATTATCTAATATTAGAATTTTTTAGAAAAATAAATGGTTTTATAATTCCTCTAAATCGTGGTTATGATGGTCATCATCGTCAAAATTTACATCATCTAATCCTTCAATATGAACATTATTCTTTTTTGAATAATCTAATAGAGCTGATTTTATAGCTTGTTCTGCTAACACCGAACAATGCATCTTTACCGGCGGTAGTCCATCAAGGGCCTCTGCAACGGCCCTATTAGTCAATTGCATGGCTTCTTCAATTGTTTTCCCTTTAATCAACTCTGTAGCCATACTAGAAGATGCAATAGCAGACCCGCATCCAAATGTCTTAAATTTAACATCTTCAATAACTCCATTTTCTATTTTAAGATACATTTTCATTATATCTCCACACTTAGCATTACCAACTTCACCTACGCCATCTGCGTCTAATATTTCTCCAACATTTCTCGGATTTTGAAAATGATCCATTACCTTTTCTGAGTACATCTATTTTTCCTCCTTTATTTTTTCGTATAGTGGTGACATTCTTCTTAGTCTATCTACTATTTTAATAAGTTTTTCTACTACATAATCTAATTCTTCTTCGGTATTAAAATCTCCTAGTGATAGTCTTAAAGAACCGTGGGCAATCTCGTGCGGCAGACCGATAGCTAATAAAACATGAGAAGGATCTAATGACCCAGAAGTACAAGCTGACCCACTTGAACCAGCAATTCCTTCCATATCTAGACTAAGCAGCAAAGATTCTCCTTCAATAAATTGAAAACACATATTTACATTTCCAGGTAATCTATAGGTTGGATGTCCATTTAATCTCACATAAGGAATATTTAATTGTATCTTCTCGATTAAACTATCTCTTAATCTAATTAATTTATTATTATGCTCATCCAAGTTTTCATAAGCTAATTCAATCGCTTTTCCCATTCCAACTATACCTGGCACATTTTCAGTTCCCGCTCTTCTATTTCTTTCTTGTCCTCCACCAGATATAAGAGGATCAATTTTTACCCCTTGTCTAATATATAAAGCACCTATTCCTTTTGGACCATAAAACTTGTGAGCTGACAGAGATAAAAGGTCTATATTCAATTCCTTAACATTTATGTCAATATGTCCAATTGCTTGAACAGCATCTGTATGAAAATATATCTTATTTTCTTTTGCTATCTCTCCAATCTCTTTAATTGGCTGTATAGTTCCTATTTCATTGTTTGCAAACATGATCGATATAAGTATTGTTTTATCAGTTATTGCATTTTTAAGGTCTTCTAAATTAATTAAGCCATATTCATCTACATCTAAATAAGTAAGATCAAATCCATTTTTTTGTAAATATTCACAGGTGTGTAATATTCCATGATGTTCAATTTTAGTAGTTATTATATGATTGCCTTTATCTTTATTTCCAAATGCAATACCTTTGATAGCCCAGTTGTCAGCTTCAGAGCCTCCCCCAGTAAAAAATATTTCCCTTTTATCTGCATGGAGAACCTTCGCTACCTTCTCTCTTGCACTTTCTACAGCTCTTTTAGATATATTACCTAGAGAATAAACAGATGACGGATTTCCATATTTCTCAGTAAAATATGGCATCATTTCTTCTAATACTTCTTTTTTTACTGGAGTTGTAGCTGCATTATCCATATATATATATTTTCCCATAGACTCATCCTCCTAAGTTTACTGTTTTCTATTTAATTTATTCTCATCATCCACCATATCTTGTAATGTGATGGAGTCAATCACTTCATCAATGCTGTCTTTTATCTTAACCCAAACTAGTTTAGTTACACATTTATCTTCCTTAGAGCATTCAAATTCATCACCCATAACGCACTCAGATGGGGCCATATTCCCTTCAAGAGCTCTCAATATATTCCCTACTGTAATTTCATTTGGCTCCTTCGACAACATATACCCACCTTGAGCACCTCTTACACTATTTAATAATCCTTCTTTTTTTAGAATAGAAAATAATTGCTCTAAATAATTTTCTGATAAATTTTGTTCATCTGCAATTTGTTTTAGAGATATAGGTCCATCACCATGATATAAAGCTAGCTGAAACATTGCCTTTAAGCCATATCTTCCTCTTGTAGATAATTTCATTTTTTCACCTCTTTTAATCCCAACTGTTCCGCTTGGTTTTCATTAATAAGTATATTATACCCTAGTGTTTTTGTCAACATTCATATTTTATAAAATTAGACAAAAAAAGAAGAGCCATTCAGCTCTTCTCTACGGTGCTGGATTACACGGCGGACATTCTAAATCCCCGATTTGAGGTGGGAAAAATTCTGGGAATGGCGCACATTCTAAGAAATCTTCACATATATCTTGCGGACTAAATTCTTCACATGGAGGTGGTGGTGGACAATATCCAAATGTTGGTATTAAGAGTTGTACAGTACCTACTACCTTAATTATAATAAATACCCCAGCTGTAAAAATTAAGTTATCTCCTGTTTGTACTGGTGGTAGTAAAACTTCAGAGCTCGTTTCAATAACTATTCTAAAGTCAAACTCATCTCTGGCATCTGGAATATATAATATTATATCTTTAAATATGTCTGGTAGAAAACCTTCTGCTATTATGTTCCCATTGCAGTCTAGAATCTGGAAAGGAATCCTTATCGTAAATCTCACTCTTCTAAAATTAGGAATATCAGTATCTGTAACTATTAATGTATTAGGTACTATAAATCCAGGTCTAAACCTTATTCTTTCGAATTTCTTCTCACATATTTCTACTTCGATCTCAGGAAAACATTCTCTTTGTTGGCAACTTGCAAATACTTTGTCAACAATAATACAATCACAATCTAACTCCTGACTTATTTGATTAATATTAAATTCAGCCATGCTTTTCACTCCTTTTATTTAATAAATTCATATTCACTAACATATTATGTATAGATATAGTAATGTGCTACTAAATAATTTATGGAGGTGAATTAAATGTTTAATTTAAATATTAATATTGTTATTAATTCTAATAGAGATATATTTATATTTCAATTGGGAGATGATAGAGAAATTATCTATAGTGTTTTTGACTCAACATTAATAGCTTTAAATTCTGATAACCTATATGATAAGAATATATTAAATTACTCTGTTCTTATTGATGAAAATGATATAATACATCTAGTCGCATTAATAAATAATGGAGAATTGAACTATTATAAATATATAGAAGGAAAATGGTCAAAATCTACTATCGCAAAATTTGATATAAAATCAAATATATATAATCAAATAGAAATTTTAATGATTAAAGATAAGCTTCATATAATTTATGATTATTCTAATTTAATAAATTCCAATGTTTGGACTATTCAGCATGTAATCTATGGCACTGAAGAAAAACATAATGCAATTAGATATGTTTCAAAAAGAACTCCAGATCCTTTCATTATAGATGTAGATAAACAAGGTACTATTCATTTATTATATAGAAATAATATAAATAATCCTCAAATTTATCATGTCTTTTATAGTCATTATACTAAAACATGGAGTTCTCTGTCTAAACAGATATCTTCGGATAATAGTAATAATTGGTTGCCTTTTCTATTCATAGATTCTCAGGATAACTTACATGGATTGTGGATAGAAGAAGTAAATAATAATTATCAAGTGAAATATCTAAGAATGAATTCTAGCGGAAAAGAAAAGTATATATGGAAAGATATAAAGCTTCCATATATACCATTATCAAAATATCCGCCAATAATCTTTGAAGAAAATAATAAACTAAAATTAATATCTTTATATAATAATAGTATTGATTTGCTCTATTCTTCTGACTATGGTAACTCTTGGTTAAAAGGGGAAAATAGTGAGACTCTACGTCAGAATACAATATTGGCTAAAGTTAGGTCAAATATAAACAAAATCAATTATATTTATTGTAATATTTTTGATAATCTTAAATTTTATTTTCTAGATTCCTTCTCATATATAGAGTCTCAAAAAACTCCTGAAACTTCACCATTAGAATTAGAAAACAAAGAAATCATTTCAGAACCTTCTGAAATAAAACCTGATATTTTAAATGAATTAGAGAATAAAATTGAATCTATATTAGAAAATTATGATTCTATACACCCTATTTTAAATCAATTGCTAACTAATCAAAAAAGCATGGAGGATAAACTAGACAATATACAAAAATCTATTAACTCAAAAAAATCTTCTTTCTTAAATAGATTTATAAATTAATCTATATGTTTGTTTTTTTATATTTATACTTACCATCCTTTTTCTCAACGAAGTATATATCAAAGGCTCCAATATTTAGCTCTTCTGCCTCTCTGGCTAAAACATCTGCATACCTTATATTTCTAAATTTTATTGAGTAATTGCATCCAGCCTTTAACGTGCAAGGAGTAGATATTAGTTGAAAATTGCTATAGCCCATGGTTTCAAGTATAGAGTATAGAAATACTGCTTTATTCTTTGTTTCAAAAACAGCTATATAATAATTTTGGTCCATAGAATTACCTCCTTCTTATACTATAAAATATTTTCCTTAGTCAATAATGGTTACACTTTTTTATAGCCCATAAGGAACTTCGCTCTTTTTTCTAACCTTATTTAATAAGGATTTTGCGTACACGGATTTCAAAAAAGCTTCCTTAATTTATACTAATATCTCAATAAAAGAACTTTTATAAAGCCCTCAAATGCAAAAACATTTGAGGGTTTCATATCTATACTATAATAATATTTAAAGATGCTCCTACGCTCCTTCATTTCATCTAATTGTAATATAGAGCTTAATAAATTTAGGAAAGTCAATCTATAGCTTGTTTATTTCCATTAATATTGTATGTTTTAATAAATTAAATGGTTACACCTATTAACCAACTTAAAATAGAAAACAAAATATGGCTTTTAACAGCTAGCTCATTTTGACTCCTAATTCACATAAAATCACTAATGATTTAACAAGTGTAATCTCCTTTCAGTAGCAAGTTAACACCTTGTCTAATATACTAAAGTATAAATCAAAATAAAGGAGGGATAAATTACTATGGCTACAGAATTATTTAAACTTGTTATGAGTGCAGTTACAACAACGACAACAGATACTAATCCAGAAGTGGTGAAGTATTTCTATAAATTAAGAGAGGATGAAAGGTCTGGAGGTACTATAACTATTCCATCTACTCAATTCATGGATGATTCTGGTAATGCTGTTACAGGAAATCTTACAACTACAGCAACAGACAATGGATATTACTTGTTATTTGTAAATGGAGTATTACAGCAATCTGGTCTATATACAGTTAGTACCGATGGTTCTCAAGTTGTAATACCTCAAGCATCTACAGTCCCTGTTGATGCACCTATTATCCTAGTAGTAAATAACTTTGCTCCAACTTCTACTTCTACAACTACAGTAACAACTTAACATCTAAATTTAAGGATGTGCCACATAGCACATCCTTTTTAAACCCATATCTCTTTATTATCCTTAAGAACATATTATTTGTTTTATACATAAACTAATTACATCTGAGCCTATATTTATTTTCGGAGTGATATCTATGTACACAAAAGATTCTTCTTTAAACCATGAAAAAAGGTTATTAAAAGCCGATGTTTATCAGTATAACACTCTGTCCGATGGTAAAAAAAGGATTTACACTAATCAAGATGAATTGATAGAATATGGAAGCAGAGGTATCCTCGATCCCAATGATGTTTCTTATTTTAATTTGTTCATTAATGGTGTATTACAACCTAGGGTTAACTATGAAATTGAAAAGGGATTACTGTTATTAAAAACTAAAGATGTTCCTCAAAAAGATGTCGCTATTATTATTTCTTTTATTACCTTTATAGAGGAAGAAACTACAAAACTTAATTCGGCTGTAGCTAAAGGTCATATACCATTAGGACATATCTCTGTAGGTCCCGTTACTGATTCTAATATTATAGTTCAGAATTCCATAAAAGATTATCTAAAACTAGAAAAAAATATTATATCTGGTCCTACATCTATTCCAACAGGACATATTGGCAATTGGAAGTTTTCCCTGACAGTCTCCAATATAGGAAGTATCCCAATTAATAATATTATTGTAACAGATAATATTATTCTAGATTCTATCTTAAACATAATAAACTTTTCTCCATTCCAAGGTGATATCATTATAAATGATTCAACTATTACTTGGAATTTAAATACTTTAAATATAGGAGAATCTGTCACTGCAAATTTTGAAGTAGAGGGTCTTTTCAAAGCCGATGGCACTCGCTTTATCAATAGAAGTTTGGCAATCGGTGATAGCCCATTAGGTGAAGTTAGGTCTGATATTGTCTGTGGAAAATCAATAGAAGTTGTTAGAAGTCTAGATATTACTAAGACCATCACATCTGGACCAACAAAAGTAAATGTTGATAAAACCAATAGCTGGAGAGTAGAAATAAAGATAAGTAATTCTAATAGTAATAATATATCTGATGTTATTATGACAGATACATTATTTATAGATAATATAAATAATGCTAAAATTATCAGTATATCCCAAGGCAATGCTAGTCTAATAGATGATAAAATTATTTGGGAAGTCGGTCTACTAAAGAAATTAGAAACTTCAGTTTTAGTAGTAGACATTATAGGTTCTTTTTCTAAAGATGGATTTAGAAATTTAGATACTGCCTCAGTTCTTGGTAATCTAGCTACTGGTGAAATATTTGCTGGTCCTGCAGATGATATAGAAATCATAGTTTTGCCTGATCAAAGTACCATAAAAGAAAGATTACTATTACAAAAATTTATTGTAGATGAACCTCTAGCAGCCTTCTCGGGTAAGTTCAGAACATGGTGCTTCTCTTTAAAAGTTACTAACTTAACTAGTGAGGTTTTAAAGAACGTAATTGTAACAGACTATATTTTATTTGACGAGATTAATTATATTAATACCCTATTTATAGTTTCTGGAGGCATTCTTGTAGCTCATAATTCTATTATCTGGAGTATTGAAGAGATTCCTCCTGGTAAAACCTTAACTGCTATGTTTAAAATCAAAGGTCTCTTTAATGCTACAGGTTTACGTTCTATAAATAGAGCTATTGCCTCAGGTTTAGATTCGAATCTGGATTCGTGTATACTATCTAGTATATCTTCTGGTCCATCAGTCAAAGTTTTTGACTTTATACATGATTTAAAAAACACCTGTATTATTACTGACAAAGTTTTTTTTCAATGTCAACAAAAATCTTGCTTTAGAAATATAATAGTAGATATAGGTAATGATACTTTCAAAAATATTATATTTAAGCAAGGCTTTATTATAGAAAATACCCTAGTGATAACTGATATAAAGGATAAGCTGAATTTCAAAAGAATTCAGTTTCTCCTAAAAATACCATTTGAAATAACTACTATGGAGGGAGATACGATTAAAGGATATTTACCTGATACACCTCAAGATATCGTTATGTTTACCCCAGATAAAAGAGATGAATTTTCTTTTGATATTCTATTAGATACTAATTCAAAGATTTTAACACAGTCTATTGAATTAAACAATCTATTAAATTTTTCTGTAGGGGTGTTTATAATTATTAAAGCAGTAGAAAAAGTTCAATTATTTATACCTAGTTTTGAATTGAATCCTGAACCTTCTCATTATGAAAACTCTAATAATATTTCAGTCCTTGACACCTTTAAACTTAGAAAACTTCCCAATTTTTTTCCAACAAAAGAAAAGCCATTTTTGCAAAAAGAATCACTAAAATCTAACACCTGTAACCTATGTTCTCCTATATTTGGTAATTTAACTATTAAAAAATATATTATAGCAGGTCCCTTAAATGTTAAACCTAAGGTCACTAATACATGGATAATAGAAATTCAAATATCAAACAATGGGCATGGCCCTGTCAATAATATTATTATGACCGATGACTTATTTTTAACTGATTTGGTTAGTTTTAATATCATTAGCCTAAGCCAAGGCACTGCCTCTCAATCAAATGGCCGGATTATCTGGAATATAGGAGATTTAAATTCTTCTACTATTGTTGTACTAGTTGCAGAAATCACTGGTTATTTTCATAGTCAGAATAGCAAAGTCATATATGCAGAAAATTATCAATATAACACAGTTTCAGATGGAGTCAAAAAGAAATTTACAAATGATGATGAGATAAAGATATACGGTGATAAAGGGATTCCTAATCCAGATTTAGTCTCATATTTTAATTTATTTATTAATGGGGTATTACAACCCAAAGTTAATTATACAATAAAACCTGGACTTTTGACTTTAACAACAGTAGATATTCCTCAAAAAGGTGCACCAATTATTCTTGAGTATTTAATAATAAAGAATTCAAGTAACCAACTTTTAAAAGCAGAAACTTATCAGTATAATACTCTTGCAAATGGAACAAAAATATACACAAACAGTGATGAACTAACTATATACGGTAACAAGGGAATACTAGCTCCTCATCAAACCTCTTTTCAAAGTCTCTTTGTGAATGGAGTAATTCAACCAGGTATCAATTATATAGTTGAAGCAGGTCTCTTAGTATTAAAAGCAGAATATATTCCCATAGAAGGGTCACCTATTTATATACAATTTATAACCATGTTTTTAGAAAATTAATTAATATAGGGTTATAGGCTAATTAGCCTATAACCCTATTAAAAGTATTCTATAATCCTAATTTAATTGTCAGTTTTTCAAGCATATCCCTAGTCATTGCATCTAAATCATATTTTGGATTCCATCCCCACTCTTCTCTAGCAGCTGAATCATCTAATGAATTTGGCCAAGTATCAGCAATACCTTGTCTTATCGGATCCACATCATAATCTAGTTCAAATTCTGGTATAACTTTTTTAATTGATGCAGCTAGCATTTCTGGATCAAAGCTCATTGCAGTTACATTAAATGCATTTCTATGGATTAGTTTAGATGAATCTGCTTCCATAAGATTTACTATAGCATCTAATGCATCTGGCATATACATCATATCCATCTTGGTTCCTTTACCTATGAAGCTGGTGTATTTCTTGTTCTTTAATGCATCATAATAGATATGAACTGCATAGTCTGTAGTTCCTCCACCTGGTAATGTTTCATAGGAAATAAGACCTGGGAAACGAACTCCTCTAGTATCTACTCCAAATCTCTTGAAATAATAGTCACATAATAATTCTCCAGCTACCTTTGTCACACCATACATAGTTGTTGGTCTTTGAATAGTGTCTTGTGGTGTATTATCTGGTGGAGTTGTAGGTCCAAAAGCTGCAATAGAAGATGGTGTATATACCATGCAGTTTTCTTCCCTCGCTACTTCAAGAATATTGTATAGTCCATTCATATTAATATCCCAGCATTGCTCTGGATATTTTTCACCAACAGCTGAAAGAATCGCAGCAAGATTGATGATTGTATTTATATTATGTTTTCTAACTATTTCTGATACTTCTTTGCCTTTAGTTATATCTACTATTTCAAACGGTCCGGATTCAATTAACTTTTCATGACCTTCTTTTACTCTTCTACCACTAGCAACTACATTGCTTGCCCCATAAATTCTTCTTAGTTCCGTAGTAAGTTCTGAACCAATTTGTCCTAATGCTCCTGTCACTAATATTTTTCTCATTAAATGCACCCCCACTATAATTAATAACTTTTAGTTCGTCATAATTATATCATATTTCGCACAATTTGAGTATCTATTTATAATTAAATATATAATATTTAATAAAAACAAATTCCTATTCCCTTAGGCCCTAAATGTGCTCCAACAACCGGGCCTAATTCATCAATTGTTATTACAGCATTAGGAAACATTTCTTCTAATTTATTTTTTAATTTCCTAGCATCTTCTACATCTAAAACATGGCATACCCCTATTTTTTCAACATTAGATGGAACCTTGTCTATTATAGCCGATAATGCCTTATTTTTCCCTCTTAATTTTTCTAAAAGCTTAAGTTCTCCATTATTTAGCTCAATTATAGGTTTAATATTTAATAGATTACCTACTGTTGCTTGAACTGCTGAGAGTCTACCACCTCTACTTAAATATTCTAAGGTCTCAGTAGTCAAATACACATGCATTTTCATCTTTTTATAATTTAAATGGTTTTCAATTTCTCTAGATGTTTTTTCTTCCTTAGCCATCTTCACAGCATCCTCAACTAGAAATCTTAGATTTGAAGCTGCCATCTGCGAATCAACAATAGTAATCATTTTATTCTCTAACATATTTTTTGCAAGCACTGCACTGTTATAAGTGCCACTTAATTTAGAGGATAAAACAATGGCTATTATCTCATCATATCCTTCTTCGAAAGCCTTATTAAAAGCATCTAAAAACTCACCTGCCGCAGGCTGGGATGTAGAAGGAAATAGTTTTGTAGTACTTAACTTATTATAAAACTCATCAAATTCTCCTGGAAATGGTTCCTTACCAGTTTCCTCTCCAAATACGTAATTTAGTGGAACTATGGCTATATTTTCTTTTTCTGCATACTCTCTAGTAATATACCCCGTACTATCGGTTATTACCTTTATTTTTGGCATTTCATTACCTCCCTTTATTTATAATAATTCTGCTATTAATTAATAGCAGAATTATTATATTATTTCATACTTTTATTTATTTTACAACTATTTCTTCTTTCTTATTACCCATTTTATAAGATATATTAGAAATATTATAAAACCCTCCATTATATTATCACTACATGAGAAAGCCTAGGATTAAAAGCTCCTAGGCTCAACCCCATTATTTAATTGATTTAGCTGCATGTTCCCCACTTATACGTCCACTAGTAACTGCTAATTGAACAGCACTTCCTGACATATAAACTTGATTATACATATTTCTATTTGAACACTCTCCACCTGCATATAGGTTATTAATTATAGAGCCATCTTCCCTTAGTACTCTGTAATATTCGTCAGTTTTTACACCACCGAATGTGCCCATTGTCTTAGGATAAAATCTTAATGCATAATATGGTCCTGCATTAATAGGTACTAGCATTTCTTTCATCTTACCAAACTGATCATTTCCTGTTTCACATCCCTCATTAAAGGTCTTTATAGTATTTGTCAATGAATCAGTTGGCACTCCCATTGCATTTGCCAGTTCTTCTATGGTATTTCCTGTAGCTATTTCTTCATTTGGTAAAGCTGATTTAAATAGTTCAGTGGCCTTAATATTAGATTCCTTTGAATCTAGAATCATCCAAACACTTTTCTCACCAGCAACCTCATTAGTTACAATTGAATAATGGCTTGCTTCATTAAAAAACCTTTCTCCTTTTTCATTTACTAAAATCTTAGAGCTATCCCAATCTAATATTCTTAGCTCCGGAACACGAGATGTAATACCTAAACCTATTACCCATGGATCTTCATATAAAGCTGCTCCAATTTTCTCAGCCATCAGGATTCCATCACCTGTACTACCTACGGTAGCAGCACTTAACTCTGCAGTTCCTGCCATCTCAGGAATAAAACGATTTAATAATTCCTCATTCTTAGCAAAACCACCAGCTGCTAAAATTACCTTCTTGGCATTTACTTTGATTTTTCCATCTTTCCCTTCCGCAATAACACCTATTACATCACCATTACTGTTAGTAACTAATTCTGTTACTTTTGTTTCAGTAAGTATTTTAACACCTTTCTCAGTTATATACTTTTCAATATTTCCAGTTAAAGCGCTTCCATTACCACCATCTGGAAAATGTAGTCTTGGAACTGGATCAAAACCGAAACCTTCTATTTTTCCATATTTATGCTTAATAGTATCAACTAGCCAGTGAGTGGTCTTAATTGCTTCATCCATAAATTTATCCACTCTATTATAATCAGGATACTTACCATCTGGATTACTAGTGTTTTGACGCTCCTTCCATAAAGTCATCCACGACTCTTTAGTATCTTTTATGCCAAGCTCCTCTTGAAATCGAGAACCAGTAGCAGAAATTCCTCCGCCTGATAATGCAGTAGAACCTCCTACAGCAGCAAGTTTTTCTAAAAGAATCACATCTGCACCATTTTCATAGGCTGAAGCTGCTGCTGCAAGACCAGTACCTCCACCACCAACAACTACTATATCAGTTGTCAATTCTGTCTCAGATACAGACGCATCATTGTTACCTGCTGCAGCCTTAAGAACATCTACATCTCCACCTGCTTGTTTTACACAATCCTCAACAGCTGCTAATATAGCATTAGAAGTCATAGTAGCTCCTGCCACAGTATCTACTGACAAAGTTTGACCTTCAACTATACTACTTGGTATACGTTGGATTGGTGTATCACTTAATCCAGGGGTTTCACTATGTTCTTTAACAGTTACTGACACAATAGACTTTTCATCAAATACTACTTCCACCGTTACATCACCATTGTTACCCTTTGATGTCGCTGTATATGTACCTGGTTTAAAAGTAGTTTCACTGTTTATATTATCCTTTGGAGCATCAGTAGGTGTATCTTTTGTACAACCTACAATGCCAAGCATAAGTATTATGCACAGTAACATACTTAATGACTTTTTAAATTTCATATAAAATACCTCCTTGTTTGATTTATATTTAACTAATTAAATTTTATATTCTTGGGTTAAAGCTACGTCAATATAATATTTTCATAAAATTAATATAAGAAAGGCAATAAAACTTGGGCTAACCCAATGTTTCATTGCCTTTCTTTCTTCCTGCATATACTGTCATATATAACTCTCTATTTCTTATATCTAAATTAAAAGGATTATTCTCTATTATAGGTCCAATATCGGTTATTTCTAGTTTCTCAAAACTGGCATCCTCTAATCTTTCTAAATTCTTTTCTCTGTTATAAACTTCCTTTTTCTTAGGTAACAACGACTCAAAATCCTTTGATTTTTTATCGAAATAATGATATGTCCCAACTAAAATTCCATTTTCCTTCATTAATGAAGAGCATATAATTGGAAGTGATTTATCTTCTGTCTCAGCATAAATCTTAGTCATACCATGATCGATAATAAGATCAACACTTGAATTTCCAATAGGTAATCTGTCTACATCACAACATAAGAAAATAAAGTTACTATGACTATAATGGAATTCTATATTAGTCTTTATATTGGTCAATCTGTCTTTATCATAACAGACAAGAATATATGTAGAATCTTTAGGTAAGTTCTTTATGTATTGCATTAGGAAAGAACCTACGCAATGATCTAATTCTAATATATACTTAGGCTCTTTTGTATATCTTAATATATAATCAATTGATTTAGCCATACCATTATAATAGAAATTAATAAATTTAGGAGATGCTGCATTTAAAAATTCCTTTTTAGTCGGCATAGTTTTGCTATTTAATTTTTTCTCTTTTACTGCCTTCTCATCTACATATATTCCATTTTCAATAGAAGCTATGAATCCACATTTGCACTTGATTTTTCCTGCCATAATCATGCTCTTTTCTATAATTCCATTAAAAATTTCCATTATAGAGCCACAGTATGGACACTTTATAATTTCAATTGAAGATAGGGGCAACCCTAATTTTGATAATTTATCTTCATCTAATTGAAGCTTCATTATTTTATCACTAATAAAAGTACCCATAGTTTTATATTTTTCTATTTTCTCTTCAAAATCTTTCTTTTTATCTTCTAATAGAGACAAGTAATATTTTCTATATTCGATGGTCATATCTCCAGCAAGACGATGATAACATAATAGCTCTTGGATCTCGGATAAGGAAAAACCCATTGACTTTAGTTCAATAATATTTTCTAAGTCCCAGCTATCACTCTCATCGAATCTATAATGTCCACCTTTTTTCTCAGTTATCAAAAGTCCCATATCTAAATAATGTCTTATTGTATCATGTGTTGTATTATGTTTCTGTGCAAATTCACCTATTCTCATTTTACCATCTCCCTTCATTTAATTGTATTAGTAAAATGATTACACTTATTATTTTATCATAACTTTCAAAGTCGTTAAACAATTGTTTAACGACTTTGAATAAATACGTACTTAGTCATATTATTAGGGCATTTTGCAATAATTTTAACCTATTCATCTGAAAGTTCAACTTCAATAAATAATTTCTTTAATCTGCCAATTAATACCATCATAAATATTCTTAAAATAATTGCAATGAAAGCTACAACAGACATCAATATCCTAAAATTAAATAATAATGCAAAGCTCATTAAGGAAATATTAATAATTGAACAAATTGTGTAGGTTCTTAGTTTTCCTATATTTTCATTAGCCACCTCAGAATAATCATTAGTATCTAAATATTCAATAGAGGATTCTAGTGTTTTGAAAAACAAAATTAACTCAATAACATTATACATTATGGCCCAAATTGACATAGCTATGGAACTATTTAAAGAGCCATTAGAAAAATAATCTATTACTCCACCTATAAATGATATACTCGTAGCTAATATCCCCATATTGTGCGCCTTATGAAATAATTTTAGCTTAGTTTCTTCATATAGTATTCCTAATCCCCTAGAGATTACCAGCAGTCCTACAAAGGCTGGAAGAATTTTTATTGTTCCAAGTTTTATGTTAAACGTTGCAATAAAGATTCCCCAAAAGATTTTATTATACCCTTCATACATTAGATCTCACCCCTTGCCTTTAAATACTTGATTATTTCCCAAGTACTAATATCGTAATTTGTATATTTAATACCATGCACTCGTCTATAGAAGAGGTCTTCATTTGAATCCTTATAATAAATCTTCGGCTCTATATTATATAGATTAAATTTTCTTAAGATATCCTTTGGATGCTTAAATACTGAATTTATTCTTAGAACATCATTATTTTTATATTGGATTTCTGAGATATCACCATAACCAATATCTCCTATTTTTATTTCTACTAAATCATCTACATCCTTTAATAAGGAAGACTTCACATTTGTTATAGTTATATCTTCTTTGACTTCCATTATCGCTGATGAGGTTCCATCAGAAGAACTAGTGCTACTGTAAGATTTCAAATGTTCATTTTTATAATTGTTATCTTCATCATAGTAATTATAAAATATTATTCTACCAAGGTTTACATCTATTACATCGCCATCATCAAAAGTAATCCTTGCATTATTTAATTCAATTTCATCAAATTCTCCTAAACTTCTTATATCCATTGTAACGTAAAGGTTTCGAATAACATATCTACCATAGACTTCTTCTCTAAAATTGCTACCCCATAGAAATATAGGAAATATATCTCTCCTACTACTATAGTTCCCTGCATATAACACAAGGTTAGGATATTCCTCAAAATAAATATCAGTAATTCTTCTCTTATCTGAAATATTGGTTATGTATTTTAAAACAAACTCATCTTCTCTATATGAATTACTAGAAACCTCAAGCATTGTTTCTATATAATTCTTAAAAAATACTGGTTTATCTAATTTCATAAACATAGCAAGTCCTAGAGAAATTATTATAGATAAGCTGATAATGATTATTCCCATTTTTAAGATTTTTCTATTTAACTCCATAAAATCACCCTCCTCCATATATCTTATCATATATCATATATTATGATGCTAAATTTCCTCTTATAGATTTTTCTGCAGCATTTATCTCTGGTTTTGTCATTCTTTCTGTTATATTTCTGTACTCGATAAAAAGCTGTTTCAAATTGTTCTTCAGTCATAAACAATACCCCTTCTTATTTAATTGTATCTTGTTTCCAATTAAAAAACATTAATATATTAAGTGATTATACTAATGTCTTTTTATAAGTATGATTATTATATTTACTTTTTATTTTCCTCTACTTCCCATTTGTTTTGGTGAAACTTCCATTAGATTCCACCTATTTTTTCAATCTATCTATAGTTCTAAATATTGATATGTCCTATCTTGGCTTAGGTTAGCTTATAATACTACAAACATATTTCTTCTGATCCCTTATATCTCCGTCAATTAACATTGTTATTTTTTCAAGATTAACAGGCTGTAAGATAACACTTGCTATTTTGCCAATAGATACTGGGTTATTAATATCTATCTTTTGAACAACTGTTACATCTGAAAGCACTGCATATGGTATAGTTCCTGCTTTATCTCCAACTCCACTCCTAGCATAAACTGCTAATTGATATAACATATCTCTAGGTAAATTTCTATCCCATAAATCCCTATATTTAGCATCTAGCAACTTTACCACATTACCATTTTTCATAAGAGCAAAATCTGGTCTTGGTGTTGATGAACGTCTTCCCCTTGGGTTGTGTGCTAGAGTATAATCCAATAGTATTTAATTCTTTCCTTATTATCCTATTTTATAGCATACTAATAAAGTAAGTTAGTTGACTGGCACTGATATCTTAATTCAAGAATTCACAATTGTTTATCAAATGACTTTAATTTTTTCTAAAATCATCAATAAATCTAGAATTACCATCATCATCTATATACTTCCAAAACTTCCATCCATTAGTGGATGTATTTGTTTTACCACTTAAATCTTCCTTAGCCTTATCTGCAGCCAGAGATACTGAATAATTATTTCCCGCATAAAAGATATTCTGTGTATCAATATTAAAGGTTGCTTCAACCTTATTTCTATAGTAATTTGCATGAATCTTTATAGTACCAGTATTTTTTATAATAGGCTGTTTATAAAAGTCATCAAATATTGCTTTTTCTTTAGACATTACATACTTATCAATTAAATCCATAATTAGATTTGCTCTAACTTCTAAAAAATCAGTATAAAAATCATCATATAAGCCACTTAGTATATCTTCTGGTATCAAATGATATTTTAAGCTCTTATCAAGTGCAGGATTGTTCAGTTTTAGCTCTTTTAAATAAATTGAAGGAGCTTTTTTACCAATCTTGATATTTGTTATCTTAGGAATTAATGTTCTATTTGCTACACTATCTATTAAGGAAATAGCATTTTCATCATCCTTAAAAGAAGTTTTTAAATACTCAACTGGGAATATATGGTGATCTTCAATTTTATCATAAATCGTCAATTTATTACTATTCGGCCAATCAATAAGCCCACCAGCATCAAAATTAATCATATTTAAGATACCCTTATAAACTACACTACCCTTTTTATTAAATGTTAGAATATCGTCAGCCATCATTTGAATCTTTAATCTAGTAAAATAAGATCTATCGCTTATTTTTTTATTTCTTGCAATATTGCTTAAAGCTATGGAATCTTGGATAATTACTTCATTTGAACCTGAAGAATATCTTTGAGACAAAATTGAAGCCCAATACCAATATTTAATAAAATCCAGTTGTTTCTCATCCATTTGAGAAAAGTCATTGCCTTTTAATTCACGTAAAAACATAATCAAAGGTATTATCATATTTTCATATGGCATCCAAGATTGAGATAAGATAAAATTACCTTTATACAGAAAATCTAAAGCTTTTTTATAATAATTGCAAACTTCATTCCAATATTCTACGAAATGCACATAATTTAAACTACCTAATATATATGACCTATTAACCTCCTTCCCATTACTCACAATATATGCTATAGCTCTTACTATGATTTCCCGATTAAATACATAGCCTGTATCAGCAAAGGCAACCTGTAACTCTTCAACCTTCTCTCTTAAATTAAATCCTTTATATAGTTTGGCTGCAAGTATATCAATAAAGTTCAACTGAATACCTTTACTATTACTTCTCTCAAAGAATAATGAAAATTTATCAGTATTCATATTTAAAAGGTAATAAGAAAGTAGTTTCTCACTGGATAATAGTGAATCAATTTTCTTACATACTATTAAATACCTTCTGAAATTAGATATCAATTCATCATCATCCATCCCAGCAGTAAATGTTAAATTATCAAAGTAAGTCTTTCTAATATCATCCTCAAAAAGATTATCTATTGCTATTTTGTATGCATGAGATATGTTAATAGATAATCTTTCATCATCCTCTTGTCCTCTAAATTCGTATATTAGTTCCTCAAGACTTCTATCTTTAAAATCAGTACTTTGAACATCATCATCTAATTCTTCATCATTTCTTATAATTAACCACACTTCATCAATACCTTTTAATGCTCTATACAAAGATGTAATTCTTTGTTGCCCATCAAGTACAAGTCTAAAATTATTTATTTGAGTTTCACTTTTAATTTCTTCTTTACTATATGATTTAATCTTTAATTTAGCTCTGCTTCCAATACCCTTCCTTGGTCTTTTATCAATTTCTCTAACCGTAATTTCAAAAGAAGGTTTTCCATAAATAATTGCACCAATGAAAATATCTCTTACTAAAGAATCAAATAAATCATATGTTTTCCCTATATCCCAGACAAAATCTCTTTGGAACTCTGGCAAAACGATATTTCCTTTATCTACATCATTTATCAAAGACTTTATTGATTCTGTTCTTTGCGGATCGATCATGTTTCCCCCCCTGTTCTTATCTACCTCATCAAATAATCCTGATCATCCTCAGCCACCATATCATAATCCATTCCGGTCATATACACATTCCCACACATCTTCTCAGCCTGCCTCATAACAACCTTAAGGGCATTTTTTGCTTCTTCTGGTGGGTAATCGTATTTTGCAAGAAGTCTTTTTATTATTCTTCTCATACCAGCTTGAGCACTTCTTCTTATGCTCCAATCGATGGTAATATTATTTCTAATAGCTTGAGTCAATTCTTGAGCAATTTTCTTTAAAATCTCATCATCCATGGATTTTCTTACTGCATCGTCAGCTGTTAAGGCATAGTAAAATGCTATTTCATCTTCACTAAGGCCTAGTTCCTTTTCTTCTTCATTTGCTTTCTTTATCTCGTGAGCCATTCTAATTAGTTCCTCTATAACCTCAGCATTGGTAATAGCTTGGTTACGATATTTATTTAAAGCTTTTTTTAGTTTCTCTGAAAACTTTTCAGATTTAACTAAATTAGTTCTTTCCATGGATTTTATATTACCTTCTAAGAGTTTCTTAAGCATTTCTACTGCTAGATTTTTTTGTTTCATCCCTCTAACTTCTTCTAAGAACTCCTCAGATAAGATAGAAACCTCTGGTCTTTTAAGTCCCATAACATCAAATACATCTATTACATCTTCAGAAATGATAGAACGCTCTAGCATTTGAGCTAACCTAGCTTCGATTTCTTTTTTTGACTTTCTTTGAGTACTTTTTTCTTGAAGCTTAGATAAACTAGCCTTCACAGCTTTGAAATAGCTTACTTCCAAGGCCTTTTCCTTTCCTTCATCTGTGGCAGCACATAAGGAATGAGCCTTTGCCAGTTCTATAGCAATATTTTTAAACTCTTTCTGCTCTTTTTCTGGTTTTCCAAGGATAAAATCCATACCGCCAGTAATAGCTCTGATTCTGTCCGCTTGTGATGTACCCATATATTTTGAATAATCGTAGCCATGCATCATATCTTGAAGTATTTCAAGTTTCTCAAGCATTATAGATATGGCTACAGAAGTATCAATACCTGTGTTTTTCTTATCTGAATCCGTATATTGTTTTAATGCTCTTTTTAGACTCTCGAGAATTCCAAGATAATCAACTATAACTCCACCTGATTTATCTTTAAATACCCTATTGACCCTTGCAATTGCTTGCATTAGATTGTGACCTTTCATAGGTTTGTCTACATACATGGTATGCATAGAAGGTACGTCAAAACCTGTAAGCCACATATCTCTAACTATTACAATTTTTAATTCATCATCATTATCCTTCATTCTTTTAGCTAATGTATCTCTTCTTTGTTTCCCACCTACATGCTTTTGTAATTTTTCATTATCAGCTGCAGAGCCAGTCATTACAACCTTAATTTTCCCCTTATCTAAATCATCACTATGCCAATCTGGTCTTAATTTTACAATCTCATCATATAAATCAACACATATTCTTCTACTCATACAAACAATCATAGCTTTACCATCTATGGTCTTAGAATTTTCTTCATAATGCTCCACTATATCTTCAGCTAATTTCTTTATTCTATTAGGTGAGCCAACTACCGCCTCAAGCCTTGACCATTTAGCTTTGTTCTTTTCTCTTTCAAAATCCTCTTGTCCCTCAGTTACTTCTTCAAATTCATCATCTATTTTTGTTAATTCCTCATCATCAGTTTCCAGTTTTATAATCCTATTTTCATAATAAATCTTTACAGTTGCTTCATCTTCTACAGCTCTTGTCATGTCGTATGTATCTATACAATTTCCAAATACAGCTGTTGTAGAGCGATCCTCTAAATCTATAGGAGTTCCAGTAAAACCTATAAATGAAGCATTAGGCAGCGCATCCCTTAAGTATTTAGCATAACCATATTTCACTTCTCCCGTTTTAATATCAGTTTTAGGTTCTAATCCATATTGTGACCTATGTGCCTCATCAGCAATGATAATTACATTTTTTCTGTCCGTTAAAACTGGCATATCTCCATCTTCTGGTGTAAACTTTTGAATAGTAGTAAATATAATTCCACCAGATTCTCTATCGTTTAATAAATCATAAAGTCCGTTTATTTCCTTTGAGTTGTTTCCTAATTGTTGAGATTTTTGAGCTTCAGTAAGTTTCCTTACATCTGCTTGCTTTGGTGTTTGCCTCAATATATCCTCTGATTTTGCAAAGGTTTCAAATAGTTGGTCGTCTAAATCATTTCTATCAGTAATGACAACAATAGTCGGATTGTTTAGTTCTTTCACTAATCTTGCAGTATAAAACACCATGGAAAAACTTTTTCCTGAGCCTTGAGTATGCCATATAACTCCTATTTTTCTATCTCCGTCTTCACTAGTAGCTTCTTTAGTTTTTTCAATGGCTTTCTTTACAGCAAAATATTGATGATAAGCTGCCATTATCTTGATAATAGTCTTCTTATCCCCTATTTTATTTCCATAAAAATCTTTCTCTTCTTCCTTAGATTCTTGGAATAAGATATAGTTTTCAATAATATCCAGTAACCTTTCCTTAGCAAGCATACCCTTAAATAAAACTTCGTACTGAGGACTAGAAAATGGTTCTATAGTTTCACCATCAATACTTCTCCAATTCATAAATCTTGCTTCATTTGAAGTAATAGTCCCTACCTTAGCATTGATACCATCAGATAAGATACAGAAGGCATTATAGTTAAATAGTGATGGAATATCCTTTTTATATGTCTGGATCTGATTAAATGCCTCTTCAATACCTACATTTTCGTCACTAGCTGATTTTAATTCCACTGCAACTAATGGAATACCGTTGATAAATATAATAAGATCTGGTCTTCTCTCTTCATTTTCAACAATAGTAAATTGATTGGCTACTAAAAATTCATTGTTATCTATATTATGAAAATCAATGATATAAGCTCGTTTAGTTCTAATATGTCCATTCTCTTGATAAGATACTTCCATACCTTCAACTAAAAGCTTATGAAAATATCTATTGTTTTCTTCTAGCATTGGACTATTGAAGGTAATTATTTGTCTATAAGCCTCTTCCAATGCTTCTTCTGGTAAGTCTCTATTTATTCTAAATAATGCATCCTTTACCCTTTGCTCTAATATAACTTCACGGTAATCCTTCCTCTCTGGATATTCTCCATCACAAGATATATCTGGAGCAAATTTATAGTCATAACCTAATTCTTGTAAAATCTCTATGGCAGCTTGTTCTAATGATTCTTCAGTGAAATTCAATATGATTTCCCCCTTTCGGACTTTTACTATTTAAACAATTTCTTGAATAATTTAAATATATCAAAGGTAGTTCTATTATAAACCTTGCTATATACATATTTCTTAGGATTTCTAACCCATTCATATCCTCTAGGCATCTTAAATCCTCCACAGTGGACTATTTGCCTTTTGATACTTGTTCTTGCTGCTATTCGTTTGTTTAGGCTAGGATTTCTTGGTCCAAATTTCACAGGATCTTATCCTTCTCTAATGGGACACGAAGTTCTCCTGACATTAGTTTTGGGAGAAGGGTGTCTCGGAGGCCGGATAGAACTTGGTTCTCTGATTCTCTAACCTCTATTTTTATAAAAGCATTACTAATTATATTTTTAAATTTATCTAAAATACTTTTTTCTGGAATTATAGAAGGAATTTTATTCATTTCACCTCCAGAAATTTCTTTAAATGTTGATCCTGATGCTCTGTTTTTAATAACTTCGATATTCTCTCTTAGCCAACAGTAAATAAATTCACTACTAAAACCTTTAGAGATTCTAGGCACTATTGATTTAAAACCTTGATTTGTTGTTATTTCATTCTTAGATATAGCTATGTATCCTATAGGTGCTCTTGAACTAAATAAAACAGTTCCCTTAGGCATTTTTCTTACGCTTGTACTTTTATAAGCCTCTTCAGTAATATCAAGTGCTCCTCTACTAATAAACAAATTCTTATTCTCTGATAAATCTTTTGGTGTAACCCATGGTATCCCTTTTTCTACAAAATACTCCTCTTTTTTCTTTGAAGGTGTTGCTCCACCAACCACATCTCCTAGTTCTTGTATAGTTCCAACTTCCCACCCCTTAGGAATCATTCCAAGTTCACTTTCAACCATTTCACCACCACTAGATTTATAAGGCTCTTCATTTTCATTTGGAAATTCAAAATCTATAAACCAATGCTTAAAAATAGTTTGAGCCATCTCCTCTAGTTTTTTATTAATTTGTTTATTAACTTCAATTTTTTCATCTAGAGTTGAGAGGACATAGGCTATGGCTTTTTGTTCTTTGAGAGTTGGTAATTTAAATAATGTATTTTCAATTACATCTTTTTGGGCTCTCTGTCTTCCTGATGTTCCTGTCATAGACTTTATAGCTGTTTCTCTAATCATAGGAGATATAGCTAAATAATAAATGAAATCATTTACGGTATGTTTAGGTTTCTGTCTCAATACTATAAACTCAGTTGACCCGAAGCCTATTTCATTACCGTCTAAAATAGTTACTTGTGCAGTTTTTCCGTTCTCTAAACATGGTGTAATTCTAGCTAATAACGTATCTCCATTTCTAAATTTAGTTCCACTTTTATATTCCGTTACCTCAAATCCTTCAATTTTCCTTTGAAAGGAATTCAACATTTCCATTCCTATTTTTTTAGAAATAGTACCCTTTTTAATAGTTTCTGTTGGATTAAAGTCTATAACATCCCCTAATCTAACTTCTTCCCACTCCCTACTCACAACTCCCACCTACTTCCACCAAAACATCAAGATTCTTCGCTAAGCTCAGAATGACAAGATCTTTTCCAATTGTGAATTGTGAACTGTGAACTGTGCATTGCTTAAACCTCATACCCAATCCCCCCTAGATTCTTCCTTATTTCTTCCTCTAGGCGTCTTGACTTAGCAAATAGCTCAGATAGTTCAGATGTCAAATTCTCCATCTTCTCCTCAAAAGGTACTCCATCATCTTCTACTTCTTCGATACCTACATATCTTCCAGGAGTCAATACATATTCATGCTCCCTTATCTCATCAATTGTAGCACTATAACAAAATCCCTTTATATCTTCATATCCACCATAAATTGCAGTTTCTTCAGCAACCATAGGCAATAAGGATTCTTCACTGCGTTCAAAATGACAGGTGCTAGATCCTTCAATAACTTCAGGATGACTATCCTTGTTTTTCAATTGTGAATTGTGAACTGTGAATTGTGAATTGCTTACATTTCTCCATCCATGATAAGTATCAGCAATCTTCCTTATGTCCTCTTCCTTCAACTCTCTATGTCTTCTATCAATCATTTCACCAAGATTTCTGGCATCTATAAATAGTACTTCTCTTTCTCTACTTCTATATTTAGAATTGTTTTTCTTGTTTCTATTTAATATCCAAAGACTCACTGGTATTCCTGTTGAATAGAACAATTTATCAGGTAACGCTACGATAGCATCTACCAAATCTGATTCAAGTAAATTCTTTCTGATTTCCCCTTCATTTGAAGTATTAGAACTAAGGGAACCATTGGCTAGTACTATTCCAGCTACTCCGTTTTGTGCCAGATGATAAATCATATGTTGAAGCCATGCATAGTTGGCATTTCCTTCTGGTGGTGTTCCATATTTCCATCTTACATCATCTATTAATCTTGCTCCTCCCCAATCACTGATATTAAATGGTGGATTCGCTAAAATATAGTCTGCCTTCAATGTTTTATGCAAATCATTATGGAAGGTATCATCATGATGTGGTCCTAGATTAGCATCTAATCCTCTTATGGCAAGGTTCATTTTACAGAGTTTCCACGTAGTAGAGTTAAGCTCTTGTCCATAGATTGATAAGTTCTCAACTTTTCCCTGATGTTCTTCAACAAATTTCTCAGATTGAACAAACATACCACCACTTCCACAGCATGGGTCATAAATTCTTCCTTCATAAGGCTCAATCATTTCTACTAGAGTCTTAACTACAGATGTAGGAGTGTAGAATTCTCCTCCACTTTTACCTTCTACACTAGCAAACTGACCTAAGAAATATTCATAGACTCTTCCCAATAAATCTTTTTCTCCATTTTTATGAAGTTTTATAGTTGATATAAGGTCTATTAATTCTCCTAATCTTCTTTTATCTAGCTCAGGTCTTGCATATCTTTTATCTAGTACACCTTTTAATGTTGGATTTTCTTTTTCTATTAAAATCATTGCATCATCTATATATTGTCCTATTTTAGGGTCCTTTGCATTGTCTTTGATATAATCCCATCTTGCTTCCTTCGGAACCCAAAATATATTTTCATATGTATATTCATCTCTATCCTCTTCAAAGCCTTCTCCTTCTTCTACAAGCTCATTATATTTAGTTTCAAACTTATCTGAGATATATTTTAAGAATATAAGCCCTAATACTACATGCTTATACTCACTAGCATCCATACTACCCCTAAGTTTATCTGCTGTTTTCCACAGTGTTTCTTCAAATCCAATATTTCCTGTTGACATTAAATCTCCTCCTAATTCTAATAATTATAATCATCAAATACTTCAAATATATCTTCTTCAAATTCATCCTGCTCTGGTCCAGTGGCTACCCAATCTGGTAACACTTCATAATAATGTGCTAAGGCTTCTATAGTCTTATGAAGAATAACCTCATGCTGAACTTTTTCCAACAACTCTACAATTAATTTATAGGTATCCATATAGGGATTATTATCTACTATATCTAGTGCCTCTTTAAATCTAGATACTAGCTTTGCCTTTTCAATATCTCTTTCTATTGTATTGATTTCTTCTTTATCATAAACTGGAACTTCTACAATATCGTTGACTTTTCCTATCATAAATTGTTGCTCATGTTTTTTTATAACTGGTTTTAGATCACTTTTTAACTTTTCTTTTTGAATTTCTAATTGATCTATTTCATCTAATTCCCTAGTAAAATACTCTCCTTTTAATCCAAATAGTTCTTCCAGTATAGGTAGATATTTTTTAGGAATATTTTGTTTTCCTTTAATCCACATATTTATATTTTGTTTTCTTATACCAAGTTTTTCTGCCAGTTCTATATGCTGCATATTATACAGACTTAAAATATATTCTAATCCTATCAAACATCCACCTCCATTTTTGTTTTATTGTCTCTGTCAATATAATTATATTATACTTCTATTAATTGTCTTAGTCAATATTATAAAGAAAACATTTTTAACTATGGTATTATCTATTGCATTCGACACAAATTCCTAATTTCCTTCTTTTTTTATTATTTATATCAATATTCCCCCAAAATTCTCTACTACATCAGCTAAAGATACCTTTTTGATAAATTCAAGAATTATTCCATAAATACTTTTCTTGTATACAAATATTGCCCCACCAATCCCTAAAATAATTTCTATAGTATTATCTTTTTCTATTGTTATACCTATTTCATTTACCTTGCACACTTTAAAAACAGTACCACCTGAACCTGTATCTAAAAGTACATTGTCTAAAGACATACTTTTCCTTTATAAATAAGAGTAACTTTCCAAAATAGTAGTCCTTATTTAAAATCTAAATTAATCATACTTTATTAAATAAAAAATGCTCTTTTCTAGCTAGCCTTACTTAGGATATTGTTAAAAAAGAGCACAATATTTTCAAGTTAAAGATTATTATTTCTACTTTTTCTTACCTTTTCTTTTCTCAATACTTCTTATGGTTTTCTTCTTACCTGAATCTTTATTCCATCTAAAATCCTGTTTTTTATTGATTTGCTCATTACTGTTATTCCTGTTAGTCTTGCCCTTTACATTATCTTTTACAATTTTTCTTTTCTTTAGATTCATTCTTATTTTGTTTTCTATTGAAATTAAGTCCTGTTGATCCCTAGGCGTAACAAACGTAAAAGCCTTTCCAGTTTCACCAGCTCTACCTGTCCGTCCTATGCGGTGAATATAGGATTCTGCATCTTCTGGTATATCATAGTTAAAAATATGGGTTATACCTTCAATATCTAAACCACGGCCGGCAACATCTGTAGCAACAAGAAATTGTAGTTTCATATCTCTAAAGGAATTAATTACCTTTTCACGTTTAGCTTGACTGAGATCTCCGTGTATTTCATCCGAATTATATCCACGGTTTCGTAAATCACTGTTAAGAGCCTTTACACGTCGCTTTGTTCTACAAAAGATTATTGCCATAAATGGTCTTTCTTCATCTATAACACTACAAAGTGCGTCTTGCTTTCCCCTATCTGTAGTTTCTATCACTACTTGCTTTATTTCATCTAATGTTACCTTTTCACTCTGTATCTGTATTTGGACAGGTTCCTTCATATACCTAACAGCTAAGCTACGAAGTTGCTTTGGCATTGTAGCGGAGAACAACATGGTTTGACGTGTTTTTGAAGTTTTATATATTATTTCCTCTACATCTTTTAAAAATCCCATATTTAGCATTTCATCGGCTTCATCTAAGACAATCATTTTCACTTGACCTAAATCAATACTTTTTCTTCTCATATGATCTAATAACCTACCTGGTGTTCCAATAACTATATTAACACCCTTATTCAATTTCCTTAATTGTCTCTCAACATCTTGACCGCCATAGACTGCTAATATACTTATATTCTTAGCTTGTGTCAGCTTCTTAGCCTCATTAGTTATTTGAATTGCTAATTCTCTTGTAGGAGCTATAATTAAAGCCTGTATACATGGTTTTGTGATATCAATTGTTTCCATAATTGGTAGCATAAAAGCAAAAGTTTTACCAGTTCCGGTATGTGCTTGTGCTATTACATCTTTTCCCTTTAACAACTGGGGAATAGCTTGTTCTTGAATAGGTGTCGGCCTAGTAATTCCATCCCTTTCTAGCACTTTCTCCAGTTCCTTACTTATTCCAAGTATCTTAAAATTATTTGTCATTATATTATTACCATCCTTTTTATATTGTCATTGATATTTCCAAGTAAGTTTATCCTACTAAAATCTCTATCTTTCAATAGTAAACCCTAACTAATAGCTTTGTAAAGCTAAACTTAATTTATAGATTGTAAAATGATCCATTAATATAATTATTCTTTCTACTATAATTTATTGTAAAAAACAAACACCCTAAAATTTCATTCTAAGGTGCTTTAAAGAAAATATTAGCTAGCTTCTTACGTAAAATATTCAATCCTAGAATTGCTAAAGTTTTTTTGAATAATATCAGAAATATAATCTTTAATCTCACTGCTTTGTTCTTTTGGATAAACATATTTAAACTTTCCATAAGGCCCCCATTTCAATTGCCTAGTTTCTTCATTAATATCAAGTTCAGTCTTAGGAAATCTTGTAAGTATGAGTTCTTTAGCAGTAGCTGTAAATCTATGTTGTATCAATTCAAAGGTGATCTCTTCTTTATAATCTCCTAATTGAGATTTTAACTCATTAAATAATTCCCTATAATCATCTTTCCAATTATTATATATCATAATGGGAGCAATAATAAAACCTATAGGATATCCTGAATTTGCAATTTTACATGCTGCTCTCATCCTTTCTTCAAAGCTGGCAGTATTATGCTCAAATTTATTTATTATATATTTAGTATTGATACTAAATCTAAATTTAGTATGCTCATTATGATTTATATCTAAAAAAGAATCTACATTATCAAATTTAGTAATTACTCGAAGTCTTCCCTTTTCACTATTCCCAAAAAATTCTATACATCTTTTAAGATTCCCAGTTAAGTGTTCAAGAGCAACAGGATCAGTAATACTTCCGCACTCAAAAGTAGTTATATTAGGTAAATTCTTATCTATATGTTCTTGGATAACATTGATTATCTCATATATATTTACAAATACTTTCATAAAGGGTTTCTCCCCTTGTGTAGTTTGTAGATAACAATATTCACAATGTCCTGGACATGAACTCGATAGAGAAAATTGATAATCTGCTGAGGGACTACAAGGTCTTAATTTTTTTTCTTTATTTACAGTTAAATAAATTGTTTTCTTTGCTTTAGCATAATTTTCAGAAGGTGACTTACCCTCTATTGAAACTTTTTTGCTCTCAATTATAGGAATATTTAATTTTTCTAATTGCTCTTTAGCAAATTTCCCAACATCATACTCTAAGCTTTTAGGATCAATATAAGCTCTGTCTGGTATAAATAATTTCACTTTATTCACCTCAATAAATATTGTCTCCTTATATCTAATATGTATAAAAGGTAAAAATGGGAAATCTATAATGGAATTGCCATATTTATTATATTGGCTTTGAAGTTAATCTCCCAAACATTTCCTAATATTTATATTATTTTTGCAGATACTAATTGTGAAAATATATATAAGGAGAGATGAGTTCATGACTGTAATGACTAAATTAGAAACTGCTTTAGCAGGCGCTAAAGGGTTAGCAGCAGACTTAAAAACATTTTCTTTAGATACTGATGATCAAACTGCAAAACAAATGTTTAATAGTCTAGCTTCAAATGCTGAAAATATGGCTCAAATGTTAGAAAACAGAGTAAATTATCTAAAAAATCAGGAGCCTCAATACGACCAACAACAATAATAAAAACTATTCTAAAAAAACTTCTATAAGAAATATATAGAAGTTTTTTACTTTTATTTATTATCAATTATATAAATATTCTATTATGGATAACCTATATTGAGAAAGGATGATATTATGGATATAAAAAAGATTTTCTTCGAAGGAGAAAAATTAAGAGTATTAGAATTATTTATTAGAACTTCAATATTGTATTTCACATTATTTGCATCAACTAAGTTAATGAAGTTTTGCCAGTTTAGCATAGTTACTCCGTATAATTTTTTAATGGCAGCCGTAACTAGCAATATTGCCGCATCACGTATAGTTAATCCAAGATCCAGACCAATTGATGCAATTTTAATAATAGTATTATATTCATTAATACATTTAAGCATTTCTTATCTATATTTAAAAGCACCCTCTATAGTCACACAAAAACCAATAATCTTAATTAAAAATGGTAAGATCATAAAAGAGAATCTTTTTAAATCAAACCTAACAATAGATAATTTATTTTCAATATTAAGAGAAAAAGATGTCTATGATATTGAAAGTGTAGAATATTTACTTGCTGAAGCTATAGGAAGTTTTAGTATAGCTATAAATAATAATAATCTTCCACCAAAAAAATTAGATATAGGTATAGAAACTTCAAAGGACATTTTATCAGAAGTTATTATATATAAAGGGAGAGTTGATGAAAAAGTTCTTAGTAAAAATAAATTAGGCTATAAGTGGATGGAAGATCAACTTAAATTGATGAATATAGATAATATAGATAATATTTATCTTGGGATTTTGACTCCAGCTAAAAAATTATATGTGAATTTATAAATTAGGAGGATATTTTATATGAATGTTTTTGGAGTTATAAAGAATATTTCCTTATCAGAGTATTTAATCAGAACTTTGGCTGTGGGCATAATATCATTTTTAGTAGGACGATTTATAATGAAAAGAGCCATAAATCAGTTTACTGCTTATGATTTTACAGTAGTCTGGATACTGGGAGCTATTATAGCAGCTCCTTTAATAGACGGAGAAATTTCTTTTACATATATAATAATTCCGTTATTGACTTTATTCTTTTGGCACTATATAGTAAGTCTCTTATCTTTTAAAAATAGAAATTTAGGATTGTTTTTTAACGGCAAACCTATAATTTTAATTGAGGATGGCAAAATTATTAGAAAAAACTTTAAAAAACAATTTATAAATATTGACTTGTTTTTGAGTCAATTAAGACTTAAGAATATTTTTGATATTTCAGAAGTAAAATATGCGATTTTAGAACCCGATGGACATTTAAGTGTTATAAAAAAAGAGCCAAATAGATATATTACTCCTGCAGATCTTAATCTAACTGCTAAACCTATAAGTTTACCTGTAGTAGTCATCAATGATGGAAAATTATTTGAGGAAAACTTAAAAAATTTGAAATTAAATAAGGAATGGCTTATGAATAACCTTAGCATGTATGATATAGATGATGTCTCTAAGGTCTATCTAGCTACTATAGATAATTCTAAAAAATTATATATAGCTAAAAAAGATATATAATTAGTAAATTGGCATCAATATTAAAAATTATATTTATCATTTATGAGTATATTTTTTATGATTGTCATTTCAAATACAAAACCCCACCTAAAAGATGGGGTTTATGCAAACATTACTTAACAACTATATTATATATCTTTCCTGCAACAAATATCTCTTTAACTATTTGTTTTCCTTCTAGGAACCTACTAATGTTATCATCAGCTTTTGCTTTTTCTCTAGCTACATCTTGAGAATCATCAATACTGATTTCTATTGTACCTCTTACTTTACCATTAACTTGGACTGGAAGTGCAATTACTTTATCCTTTGTTTTTTCTTCATCATATACTGGCCATGTTGTATCATGTAGATAACCTTCTAGTTCTAAAATCTCCCACAATTCTTCAGTAATATGAGGAGCTACTGGATTTAGTAGTATTATAAATGTTTTTAAATCCTCTTTTGTTATACTACCATGATCGTTAAATTCATTTAACAAACTCATTAAAGCTGCTACTCCAGTATTGAATTTTAGTGTTTCAAAGTCTTCAGATACTTTCTTAATGGTCTTATGAATACTTGATTCTAGTTCCTTAGTATATCCTTCACCATCAGCTAAAATATCTTGGAGTTTCCATACTCTTTCAAGGAATCTTCTACATCCTTTAACCCCATTTTCTGACCAAGGTACACTCTTTTCAAAGTCTCCAATAAACATTTCGTAGGTTCTTAGTGTATCTGCACCATAATCTCTTACTATATCATCAGGATTTACTACATTTCCACGGGACTTTGACATTTTCTCATTGTTATCTCCTAATATCATACCATGAGAGGTTCTCTTTGCATAAGGTTCTGGTCCAGGCACTACTCCAATATCATATAGAAATTTATGCCAGAATCTTGAATATAACAGATGAAGTGTAGTATGCTCCATTCCACCATTATACCAATCTACTGGTAGCCAATATTCTAATGCTTCTTGAGAAGCAAATTCTTCTTCATTTAGGGGATCAATATATCTTAGGAAATACCAAGAGGAACCTGCCCATTGCGGCATTGTATCAGTTTCTCTATGAGCTTTTCCTCCACATTTTGGACATGTAGTTTCTACCCAATCTTTAATATTAGCCAATGGTGACTCACCAGTATCTGTCGGCTCATAGTTCTCTACATCTGGTAGCATAACTGGTAATTGATTTTCTGGCACTGGAACCCAACCACATTCATCACAATATACTAGAGGTATTGGCTCTCCCCAATATCTTTGTCTAGAAAATACCCAGTCCCTAAGTTTAAAGTTTACTTTTCCAGTACCAAGTTCTTTTTCTTCTAACCACTTAATCATATATTTTTTTGCTTCTTTTACTTCCATTCCATTGATAAAATCAGAATTTATAACAATTCCTTCTTCTGTATCTGTATAAGCTTCTTTTTCTATATCTCCACCCTTTATTACTTCTACTATAGGAAGATTAAACTTCTTAGCAAACTCCCAGTCACGAGTGTCATGTCCTGGTACTGCCATAATTGCTCCCGTACCATAGCTCATAAGCACATAGTCAGAAATCCAAATAGGAATCTCATTACCTGTGGCAGGATTTATGGCTCTTAAACCTTTTATTTCCACACCTGTTTTATCTTTCGATAACTCAGTCCTTTCAAAATCTGATTTCTTACTTATTTCATGCTGATATTCTTTAATTTCTTCTAAATTTTCTATTTCGTCTTTATATTTTTCTATTAAAGGGTGCTCTGCAGCTATAACCATATAAGTTGATCCAAATAGTGTATCAGGTCTAGTAGTAAACACTCTTAGCTTATCTTCTTTTCCTGAAATTTGAAAATCTACTTCTGCACCTTCAGATTTGCCAATCCAATTTGTCTGTTGAGTTTTTACTCTTTCAATATAGTCAACAGTATCTAAATCCTTAATTAGTCTATCAGCATATTCTGTTATCTTTAGCATCCACTGATTTTTTACTCTTCTTACTACTTCACCACCACATCTCTCACAATTGCCTTGAATAACCTCTTCATTTGCCAATCCAATTTTACAAGAAGGACACCAGTTAATGGGCATTTCCTGCTTATATGCCAAACCTTTTTCAAATAACTTTAAAAATATCCATTGAGTCCATTTATAATAATGTGAATCAGTAGTATTTATTTCTCTTGACCAATCAAAGGAAAATCCTATTGATTGTAATTGAGCTTTAAATCTTGCAACATTTTGCTCTGTAACTATAGCTGGATGAATTTTATTTTTTATAGCAAAGTTCTCTGTCGGTAATCCAAAGGCATCCCAACCCATTGGAAATAAAACATTATATCCTTCAAGTCTTCTCTTTCTAGAGACAATATCTAATGCAGTATAAGGTCTCGGGTGACCTACATGCAGTCCATTTGCTGATGGATAAGGAAATTCTACTAGTGCATAAAACTTTGGTTTATCGGATTTATTCGATGCCTTAAAAGGCTCTCTTTCTTCCCAAATTTCATGCCATTTTTTTTCAATTTCATTTGGTTTATACTCTCTCATTATCTTTCCTCCTCTTTCATACAATTCACAATGCACAGTTCACAATTCACAATTGTGAAACAAGAAGAACCGTTCCCATTACTCACTACGTTCAATGGGTTAGGTCATAAAAAAACCTTCCGTCTCTTATAGAGACGAAAGGTAAATTCCGCGGTACCACTCTTATTGATAATAAATATCCACTCAAAATATAACGGCATTTAACCGATTAGGATTACTTTATTCACCCTAATAACTCAAGGACGAGTTCAGTCTTCATCAATACTGTCTTTCACCTACCGACAGCTCTCTATAATTGCACCCAGACTTACTACTTCCTATCATAGTGTTTATTAATTTAAAACCTATTATAACCAATAAATCATTTAAAATCAAGATATTTTTATAATTTATAGTTTTACCTATTATATTTTATTTAATCCTATTTAATAATTCTACTATTTTCTTTTACTTAGACATATAATCCCTCAATGTCAAAATAAATAAATATATTAAATTAATAATCCTTTAGTCCTACAAGCGTAGTCTGAGGAAAATTAGGGTCTTATTGTATTATCAAGTTATTTTTATGTTTTCAAATATATTTTAGAGAGAATTAAATTGTTAATATATAATTCTGTCATTAACTTGACACGAAGATTTTTTCTTAAATACAGGAGGATTGTTGGTTACATAAATTTGACATTTAATCCTTATCAGCAAATTTTCAATCAACAATTCCCATATTTATAAAACTTAAAAGCTTATTCTTATATTTCCTATAATCTATTTATAACAAATTCTCTGATTCAAGCCTTAGTTTATAAAAGAATTGTAACCATTCGGGCTGATTATCAACTTCTGATATTATATTTATTAGGGTACGCTTCCCTATTCTTCTGTCCATAATTGCAAACATTCGTACCATAGGATTAGGAGAATTAATACTTTCTTTTATATCTAAATTTTTATATTCTCTAATAGCATCCGTAATATGATAAATTTCAAAAAAACCATCATTATTCATCATTTCATTTACCATATCTTCAACCTCTTCATTTTCTTCATTATACAAAGTTTCTTTTCCTGTCCATTTTCTAGATGGGACTCCCATCTCCTCTTTTAATACCCTCTCCTTATAAACATAACCCTTTACATAATAATTAAAGGGATTTCCTCTTAAAACCTCCTTCCCATCAACTCTTATGGTAATTCTTCCATAATCATCATGTGCTCTACGATAATGAGTTATAAAATATTGTACTCTTCCCTTTAATGATTCACATATATAATCATTCTCTAATTCTCGTCTTAATCCACTCCATGAATTACCCATTCAATAGCCCTCCTATATCAATTCTCTTAATATTCTACATCTAATCATCTCTATAATATTGCCTCCCCTAGAACAACTTCAATATCGAATTTTTCTGCTCAAAGTGTAATTATCTTCCAATTATAAAGTACATGATACTTACAGTAAAATAATCTCTTTCGCAATAATATATCCACACATCCCTAAGGATGCTGCTAAATAAAACACCCTATACTCCTTCTCTTTTAAGTAATCCTCTAATTCCTTAACATTACTTACTTCAATAGCCGGAAAGCCATATTTTAAAGCTTCTGAAAGCTTATTAGCTTCCTCTAATAAAAAACATTCTATTGTGACTTGAGAAATTTCTAAAATAATATTATTCAAAAGAACATTTTCAAAGGCATGGGCAAGTAATCCTTGAAATCTAATAATTACTTCTTCGTCATAACCCTTTGTATTTATTTGTAAAATCTGTCTTTCAAAATCAATCATATAAGAAATAATCCTATTATCATGTACTAACCTATATTCTTTAATAACATTATTTTTCACTTTTTCTCCCCCTTCTCCTATGCCATTCATTCCAAAATGCCATATATCCATTTCTTTCAAACTCATCTTCTGGAATGTTTTTCGGTAAAGATATTTTATAATAGTTTTCTACCATATCTACAAAACGCAAAACTTCCTCTTTGTATTGGAGATAATAAACAAATACAGTATTTTCCTTTTCAGTAATAAGCTTGATCATCCCATCCTCATGTAAAATAGTCCAATCAATTCCAGTATCACATCCGATGATTTCCACCTCATCTAAAGTTTCATTAGGAATCATAAAATTGCCACAACAAGGCAGTATCTGTCCTCCTTTTGTTAGTAAATGATCTTCCCATAAAGTCTTCAACATTCTAAGAGCTGCTGCACTAACAGTACATGAAGAAGATAATTCTTCTCCTCCTATAGTAACTGTTATATCTCCATGAAGACATAAATCATTAGGATCATCCTTAGTTTCATCTATCCAATAAAGAGTATTTACTTTTATTTTGAAATTTTGATAATCAAGGGTAAAAACACTATCATGAAATTCCCCCCACACATCAGTAAGATATTCTTCTTTTAAAGCCAAAATATAAATTCCTCTATCATCGTATAGATGAAAAATGCATCCACTATTAATATCTATAATAAAAATAGAAGAACAAAAATCCATTTCTCCGCCTATATCTGATAAAATTATCTCTCTAAATAATTTCTGTATATTTATTTCTTTCACACGATATAAATGTCTTATACAGGTATAGATTTCATTATCCTGATGTATTGGTAAATCATTCTTATATATGGGGTACTGCCATTTTAACTTATATGTATCATATTTAGATATATGAGTTAGAGTACTTTCTAAAAACTCCTTCTCTCTTTCATTCTCTTGTCCAAATAAATTATCATAAATCACGAGAAGATTATCACTGAAATTTATAAATCTATATATTTCTGTTGCTTTTTGAAGACATTCTTCTATACATGTTTCATTTAAACTCCCATCTTCCAGATACTGATACTTTTCACTTAACTCATCAATATGAAGCATATATTTGTGAGTTAGCCTATTTAAAGTCTTGTCTTCTACTCCATATTGTTCTAAAATATTTTTTAAAATATCATTTAGTCTTTCTTGTGTTTTCAATGTCTATTCACCTACCTTTTATTGCTTCTCAATTTTTAACAACAAGGCAAACACCTGTATTTTCTAAAATGAATAAAATATCGTTTCTACTCATCATAGATAAATTTATTTCCTTTTTTATAGGCTCAAAATAATATTCTGTAAAATAATCTATTTCATCATTAACTGTTAATAAATGCTCTAATGGTATATTGCTTAATTTGGGCATTATGGTATAATGCTTTGAATAATCACCCCCAAGATAAATACTCCATATCTCTATCTCAGTATGAGGCTTCATATATTTAAATAGATAATTCTTAAAATTTTCTATACAGGAATCTTCTTCCGTCAACCCAACATCATGACAATACTTTTTAGTAATTAAATTAGATACTTCCACATTATCCTTTGAACAATAGCAATTTATTACTGAAAAACCTTGTAAAAAGCCCATTGTAGTTTCAGAAACAAAAACTTCTTTGAACTGTCTCATATCCACCTCTGGCAGTGGAAAGTCATAAGCTAATAAATGTATTACACTCAAATCATATCACCTCATTTTCCATTTATTACTCATAATTAAAATTTGTTTAACATGATTTTACCTAAAAACATAAAAACCATATTTATGATAAAGCTTCAAACTACTAGATTATCAATGCTTTCTATGCTTGTCATTATTATATCATATTCTCTTCAAGAGAGTTCTAAAGGAAATTATGATTTTTCTTATCTGGGAGATAATTTTCCAAAATAGTTAGTGATAAAATAATAAAAAGAGGATTATATAATACATAATAGATGGACGTAAATCCAGTTTAAAATATATTAAATAAGAGTAAATTTATGAATTAAAGTATATTTATCTATATCTTATATTGATTTCCTAAAGTATTAAAAAACAAGACCCTAGGAATTTAACTCTTTCCTAGGGTCTTGTTTTTTAAAATTCTGCAGATTTTACTGTTCTAGGGAATGGTATAACATCTCTTATATTTGACATACCTGTTATATACATAACAGCTCTTTCAAATCCAAGACCATATCCTGCATGTTTAGTTCCACCAAATTTTCTTAACTCTAGATACCACCAATAATCTGCTGGGTCCATACCATTATCTATTATTTTTTGTTCTAATACTTCAAGTCTTTCTTCTCTCTGAGATCCACCTATTATCTCTCCTACTCCTGGTACTAAAAGATCCATTGCAGCTACTGTTTTTCCATCTTCATTTAACCTCATATAAAATGCTTTTATTTCCTTTGGATAATCTACTACAAATACTGGTTTTTTAAATACTTGCTCTGATATATATCTTTCGTGTTCAGTTTGTAAATCCATACCCCACTCCACTGGATATTGGAATTCTTCTCCTGATTTTTCTAGCAACTCAATAGCCTCAGTATAAGTTATTCTACCGAAATCTGAATTAGCTACATTTTCAAGTCTTTCAATTAAACCTTTATCTACAAAGCTATTGAAGAACTCCATTTCTTCTTTTGCATTTTCCATTACATATTTGATTATATATTTCATCATATCTTCTGCTAATTGCATATTGTCATTTATATCTGCAAAGGCGATCTCTGGCTCTATCATCCAAAACTCTGCCGCATGTCTTGCAGTATTTGAGTTTTCAGCTCTAAATGTAGGTCCAAATGTATAAACATCTTTATATGCAAGTGCAAAAGCCTCTGCCTCTAATTGCCCGGATACTGTTAAACTAGTTTCCTTACCAAAGAAATCCTTAGAAAAATCAATTTTTTTATCTTCAGTCACAGGCATATTCTGGAAATCTAAGGTTGATACTCTAAACATTTCACCAGCACCTTCGGCATCAGATGCTGTAACAATTGGAGTATGAACATATACAAATCCTCTTTCTTGGAAGAATTTGTGTATTGCATATGCAAGTATTGATCTTACTCTAAATACAGCATTAAAAGTATTGGATCTAGGTCTTAAATGTGCAATTGTTCTCATATATTCAAAAGTATGTCTTTTCTTTTGTAATGGATAATCAGCAGCCGAATATCCTTCAATTTCAATGCTACTTGCCTTTAGCTCAAACGGTTGTTTTGCCTCTGGCGTTGGTATTAATTTACCTTTCACCATTATTGATGAACTAAGAGGCAATTTTTCTATTTCCTTAAAATTTTCTAATCCTTCCTCAAAAACTATTTGAATATTTTTAAAAAATGTTCCATCATTTAATTCAATAAATCCAAAAGTTTTTGATGTTCTTGAAGTTCTTATCCATCCTTCAAGTTGAATCTCTTGATTTAAATACTTACCTGTATCATTGTAAATACTCTTAATTGTAGTTTTCATTTTTCTTCTCCTTTCTTTTATCAAAAAATAAAAAAACCTTCATCCAAAAGGACGAAAGTTTAACTTCCGTGGTACCACCCTAATTGCTAATAGCCACTTTAACACACATCTTAATGTGTTTCACATATAACGGTGTGAATCCGTCTAAGTCTACTCTCTTAATGATTTCGATTAGAAACTCAAGGATGTTCTTCAATATAAGTCTCGTACCTATGTCTCACTATCATAGGCTCCCTTTGACTACCTCTTATATCTACTCTTCCTATCAAAGTTTTTTTATAAAGAATAGAAAAGCTCTGCTTTGATATATTTTACTTAATGAACTTACTATGACCTAAATGAGTTTAAAGAAAGTTACCTTTAACTCTTTGGTATATGCTTTTCCTACTTTTATATAATTATAGTTATTTTACTTGGAGTTGTCAATAAATTTAGCTAATCTTTATTTTATTTCTTTATTATATCCATTTTACTAAATTTATACCATAAGAGGATTCTCTATCAAACTGTATTTTTGAAAAATATTATTTATCTCAACTTTTGTTCTTCTTCTATATAATCCAACTCTTCCTTGAATACTTCTCTTGCATTTTCTATTTTTATAGGGTCCTGAGTTTTAAGTGCAGATTCAAATTTTGTAATTATATAATCTAACTGCTTTCTAGCATCTCCTACACTTTCTTCATACATTCGTTCACTTCTGAATAAAAGAAGTTTATTTTTTTCCTGCTCTCTAGGAGGAATCTTCAAGTAACTTATTTCCTCCATTCGTTTCTCTATCATTTCATCAGTCATATCATTATTTTTATTTTTAATAATTTGTTTGACTTTATTTCCTGTAGAATTTACTTTAACTTCTACTTCCAATATAGAATTAATGTCATATGTGTATGTTACATCTATACTTTCTTCACCTGCCAAAGCTAATGGCACTTCCACAAATAACTCTCCCAGAGATATATTATTCTTTGCAAATCTACTCTCTCCCTGGAGTATATTTATTCTTATTTTACTTTGATTATCATATACTGTATATAGAGTTTGAGTTCTGCTTGCAGGAATTACAGTATTTCTATCTATTATTGGACAAAAATAACCTGCTTCTATTCTATTGTTTTCCCTTTCCATAACAACTTCTGTTCCTAAAGTATATGGACAAACATCTGTTAAAATTACTTCTTTTATATATTGATTTCTTTCTTTCAAAGCAGCTTGAATTGCTGCACCTAGAGATACTGCTTCATCGGGGTTAATTGATGTATTTGGAAACCTTCCAAAAAGCTTATTTACAAACTTTCTTATAATAGGAAGCTTTGTGGAACCTCCTACAAGTATTACATCATCGATTTGAGATAATCTCAGATTTGTATCACTTAAGCTTCTTTTTATGGGGTTTCTGATTTTCTCTAAAAGATGCTTACAAGCCTCTTCGTAATCATCAATATTTATTTGAAATTCAATTCTTTCATCATTTATAATGCAGTTCATAGAAGATATTTTGCTATCTGAAAATCCTCTTTTACATTTCTCTGCCTGATCTAATATATATGATAAAGTTTTTAAATCCAGAGACTTTATATCTATTTTATTTTCTTTAATAAATAGTTCAACTAGAATTTGAGTAAAATCCTCTCCGCCTAAATAATTATCCCCTGCAACTGCTCTGACTTCAAGTATATTATTAAAAAGTTCTAAAATAGAGACATCAAATGTACCTCCGCCTAAATCAAATACTAAAATTTTAACATCTGATTTTTTTTGATACAATCCATAAGCTATAGCTGCGGCTGTAGGCTCACTTATAATACGTTCTACTTTAAATCCAGCCATTTCTCCTGCTTTTTTAGTTGCTTTTCTCTGTTCATCATTAAAATATGCAGGAACACTTATTACAGCTTCTTCTATTTTTTCACCAAGAAAATGTTCTGCATCTTCTTTTAAATATTTTAATATAAATGATGATAATTCTTCAGCATTAAATTCATTTTGCCCTAATTTAAACACTTTTTGACTTCCCATATCTCTTTTAAAAACCTGTGCTGTACTGTCATAGTAAATTGCACTTCTTTCTAGTGCAGTTTCACCTACATATATATTAGAGTTTTCATCTATACTAATAACAGATGGTGTTAGACTTTTCCCTAAACGATTTGGAATTATTTTTGCACCATCTTCTGTAAAATATGACACTGAACTGTTTGTTGTTCCTAAATCTATTCCTATTATCATTTGACTCTCCCCTTATTTTTTAGATGCCAATCTTTTAACTGCAATATACGCATAAAGGTATTCCGGCTCATATTCCAATACTATATTGTAATTCTTCAATGCTTCTTCTATATCTCCCTTGGCTTCTGCTAACATACCCATCAAAGCAAATTTTTCATAACATTTTCCATATGGACAGCCTTTGCATTTTTGGTATTTATCCATTTCAGCAATATAATATTCAGCTTTTTCAATATCACCCATATTTATATATACTCTTGTTATATTGTGTATTCTAGCAGGAGTATATCCAGTATCTGTAAAATATTCTTTTTCATCACCTATATCTTTAATACAATACTCAATTGATTTTCTGAAATAATTTTGTTTTTTAAATCCTAAAAATTTATATGTCATTGCCATATGAAAATATATCTCATACAGATTCTCATAATCTGTTTCATCCACTTCTTTTAATGTTTTTTTATAATAATGAAGAGCTTTTATGTATTTATTTTGGTATAAATAGAATTTACCTAAATCAAGGTAAGCCTCTGTATTATTTTTACCTTTACAAATTGCATCTTCATAATAAGATTTTGCCTTGGATAAATCACCTTTAAGTTTATATAAATCTCCCTTTGTACGCTTGATTTCATTTATATCTACATTTTCTACATTCGCCATATGTTCGCTACATATTTTAATTCCTTCATCATATTTACCCATTATTGCATATAACTCTCTTAAACTCTCATAAAAAACATCCTTATTGGGGAACCTTTCCAATCCCTTTTTTAAATATTCCTCGGCTTTATCATATTGTTCCAATACTCTATAAGTCTTTGCTATATTATTAAAAGGCAAAAGTGTTTCTTCATAGTCCAGGCATTCCATAGATTTGAGGTAATACTCCAGAGCCTTATCGTACTCTCCTAAATTGTGATAATTAAATCCCAAATTATTGTATGGAAACGGATTTGCAGGTTCTAGATCAATTGATTTCAAATAGTTGTCTATACCTTCTTCAGTTCTTCCAAGTCTTGAAAGGGTAAGTCCCTTTAAAAGGTAGTTGTATCCAGTTTCTTCTACCTCAATTAACTTTTCCCTATATTTTAAAGCTTCATTGTAATAATTTCTTTCTTCGTCTCCCATTGAGTATTGTGCTTTTTCCTCTAACATACTGGCAATTGCAGAATAGGCCTCTGTACGTTCGGGATTAATATCTAGAAGTTTAGCGTAATATGCTATTGCTTCATCAAAATTATGTCCCCCCTCATGGGCAGCTGCTAAACGGTAAATAATTTTTTCATCATTAGGATATTCCTTATTAAGCTCTGTAAATATATTTATCGCTTCATCATATTCTTCTAGTTCGTGATGTATATATCCTTTGTAAAATACAAATTCAATTTTTTGAGTTAATTTAACAGCTTCATTCATAGCATTAAGTGCATCTTGAAATTCGTACATAGCCACACATACATCTGCTTCTGCATATAAAATATCCAAATAAAAATCTTCTTTATAGTCATTTTTTACATGTCCATCCTTTAAATCCAACACTAATTTATGTGCCTGTTCTTTTACTTCAGCTATGGTTTCAAGGGTTTTTCTTAAAACTCTCACTTTATACAACTTTATTTCTTCATTATTTATACCATTATCTTCAGCCCTTTTTATAATATCTAAACAATCTTCGTATTTTCCAAACAAATAGAATGTTTTTATTGCTAGAAGATATGGTATATAATATGCTGGCTCTATGTTTACAGCATTATAATAATCATCAATTACATCTTGATACCTTTCTATATTGTAATAAGCTTCCTGTCTGCATAAGTATGCCGGATAATAATGCGATGCCCTTTTAATTATTTCATCGCATATATCTATACATTCTTCATTATTTTCATATCTTAAAAATGTCTGTGCTTTATAATTCATATATAATAGTTTGTTGTTTTCTTCTTTTTCATTTTGAATTGCCTTTTCTAAATAATTTAAAATTTCTTTCAAATTTTTTTCACTTTTTTCCTTTAAATTCGAAAGAGTTATTGCAACTGCATAATATGAATATCCAAAGTTTCTCAATCTCTTTGCAGTTTCTTCACTTCCATCATCTTCTATTTTTTCTAAATCAGCTACCCATGCCAGCAAAAGGGGATATGCCTTCTCATAATTGTTATTAGATAAATATGTTCTTCCCATCAAATTGTTATATAATGCTTTTTTATCTTCAGGTATATCTGCACCTTCTAAAATATTTATAGTATCGTCGAATTTATGATTTTGATACAAGCACCATCCCAATTCTATTAATGTTTCAAAGTCATTAGGTTCTTCATCTAGCTGTTCTTTATAGCTTTCTATTAAATATTCATTTGCTTTCATCATTTCATTTAAAGCATTCTGATCGCCATAAAAAACATATTGCATATCAATAAACAATTCTTTTGCTTTAAGATATTCCTTTTCTGCTAAGAAACATTTACCTAGTCCCAATTTCGCACTGTAGTGATTTGGAGTTTTTTCAAGGAGTTTTTCATAGTATTCTTTTGCTCTGGAGATTTCACCTATCTGGAAAAAAACTTCTCCTACATATAAGATAATATAGTCACAATTGGGATATTTGTTTCCCAATTCTATTATAATTTCTTCTGCATGTTTATCCTTTCCTGATTTTAAATGATGTCTAACAACTTCTACCTCTTCATAAGGATGATAAATTGCATTACTTCTCATTATTTCAATTTCTTTTTCTATACCCTCTAACTCATTATAATCCAGCATATCTTTTACTTTAAAATATCGCTTTATATAGTCGTCATATTCTCCCAGTTCAGGACCTTCAAATAAATAAAAGTCCAAAAAATCCTCATAAATAATAGAATTGCATACGAAATCTATAAAATTTTTAGGGAATTTTTCGTAAAGTTTTTCTCTATCCTCTGTAATATCAAATCGTTCATCTATTAATGCCCACACTTTATGGGGCAAATAATAATTATCCATAAAAAAAGCAAGTAACTTTTCTTGAACAGTCTCCACGGTATCTAAACCTATACAAATATCATCACTTAAAAGCTCCCTCCATTTATCAAGGGATATTCTGTCTGGAAAATTAAAGTATGCTTCTTCTACTTTTTTCATCCACTTTCCTATATCATCTAAGTCATCAAATTCTGTAAATGTTTTTTCTTTCTTGAATTCTTGTATATGTATAATTGCATCTTCATATGCTTTTCTAAGTTCTTTAAATCCTTCTGGATCATCTTCTGGATTCACGTTAACAAGTTTTTCTCTGTATGCAGATTTAACTAGCTCTTCATCCTCAGTTTTTTCTACTCCCAATATATTCCAAAATTTTTCCATTTTTTCTCTCCTACCTTTATATAATTCTATATTTCTGCTAGATAAAATTCTTCATACTAATATATATCGGAATTTTTAATAGAAAATAAAGATGTAAAATAGTTTATCTCCTCACTTGTTCCAATTAATTCTTGTTTCTTTTTCATATCCATTTTCTGCAGGTTCATAATATTTCTTACCTAAAAATTTACCTATAAATCCTAAACAGCCAGAAGGACACTGTGTTAACAGTGCCCTTCTCCATTTCCCTCAACCTTAAGTGAGGCTTCACTTTTTTCAACTACAATTTATCTTTATCTAATTATTTTTTAATAGATTCATAATAGTTTTATATA